>JACQFK010000226.1 GCA_016200125.1 Planctomycetota bacterium | reverse complement strand
TCGCGGCTGGGGGCGGCCGGCGGTCGAGCAGGCCCAGCACGCGTTCCTCGAGCGTGGCGCCGTCGAGCATGCCGAGCGCGCACTCGGGCCGGACTCCGGCGGAGAGCCACCGCGCGACGGCCCAGGGGACGCTGGCGATCCTCGCCGCCGCGGAGCGGGCGGGCGTCCGGCGCGTCGTCTTCGCCAGCTCGTCCTCGGTGTACGGCGACACGCCCCAGCTTCCCAAGCACGAGGGGATGGCCCCGCGGCCGCTGTCGCCCTACGCGGCGGCCAAGCTGGCGGGGGAGTGCTACGCGCGATCCTGGGCGACCCGCGGGGCGCTCGAAACGGTGTCGCTCCGCTTCTTCAACGTCTACGGCCCCCGGCAGGACCCGGACTCGCCCTACGCGGCGGTCATCCCCATCTTCATCCGGCGCCTGCGGGAGGGGAAGCCGATGCCGGTGTACGGCGACGGCGGTCAGACGCGGGACTTCACGTTCGTCGCGGACGTGGTCGCGGGGCTGCTCCTGGCCTCCGGGGTGGCGGGAATCTCCGGGCGGGTCTACAATACGGCGGGCGGACGGCCCGTGTCGGTGCTCGACCTGGGGCGGACGCTGGCGGCGCTGATGGGAAAGCCCGCCGAGTTCGAGCATCGCCCGCCGCGGCCCGGCGACATCCGCGACTCCTTCGCCGACGCCGGGGCCGCCCGGCGGGACCTCGGCTTCGCCGCGGAAGTCCCGCTGGAGGAGGGGCTGAGGAGGACGCTGGAGCGGATGTCGCCGTGAAGAAGCATTCCATCCTCATCGTCGACGACGAGCAGGAGAACATCAACCTTCTGTCCAACATCCTGGGCGACGACTACTCGCTCTTCCAGGCCCTGGACGGCGGCCAGGCCCTCACGCTCCTGCGCAAGAACGAGATCCACATGATCCTCACAGATCAGCGGATGCCGGGCCTGACGGGCGTGGAGCTCCTGGAGAAGGCCCGCGAGACCCGGCCGGACTGCGTCCGCCTCCTCATCACCGCCTATCCCGACGTGAACAACGCCATCCAGGCGATCAACCGCGGCCACGTCCACCGCTACATCGCCAAGCCCTTCGACTCCGTCGAGCTCAAGCACGCCATCCAGCAGGAGCTGGAGCACCTGGACCTGATCCGGGCCAACCGGCGGCTCAACGAGGAGTTGGGCCGCATGGTGGATCCTCGCCAACTGTTCGCACGAGCTCAAGACGCCGCTGGTCTCCTGCATGGGCTACGTGGACCTGCTGCTCTCCGGCGGCATGGGCCACCTCGACCCGCGACAGGAGAAGGGGCTCAAGATCGCCCACCGGAACCTCGAGCGGCTGCTGGGGCTGATCGAGAACCTGCTGGCGCTGGCCAAGGCCCGCTTCCGCCCCGAGGAGCTGAGGATCGCCCGCTTCAACCTCAGGCCGCTGATCGAGGAGTGCGTCGAATCGCTCCGGGCCCGCGCCCGGAAGAAGAGCCTGAAGGTCAAGACCTCCCTCCCGCGCGGCCGCTGCCCGGTGGACGGCGACGAGCGCAAGATCCACAGCGTCATCACCAACGTCCTGGCCAACGCCGAGAAGTTCTCCCCCGAGGACGCCCGGATCGAGATCCGCGTCCTGCCCCCCAAGGCGGGGAAGGTCCGGGTGGCCGTCACCGACAACGGCGTGGGGCTGCCGGACGAGAAGGCGGACATCCAGCCCTTCAAGACGACGGCGGACCTGAGATACGCGGGGATGGGGATCGGCCTCACCCTGGCCCGCCAGATCCTCCAGGCCCACAAGTGCGACATCGTGCTGGGCCGGGGGCCCAAGGGCGGCGCGCGAGTCCAATTTGACCTCCCTTCGGCGAAGGGATAGAATCGCGCCGTCGTGCTCGATCTCACCAAGTGCTTCTCCCATAGCCGCGACCTGGGCTTCGTCACCGACACCGGCGGCATCGTCCTGGGGGTCTCCGTCGGCGCCGAACGGGCGCTGGGATTCCCGTCGGTGGAGCTCGTGGGCCAGAACCTGACCCATCTCGACGAGACCGGCGACCTGCGCCGCTTCTTCGAGGCGGGCCCCCTGCGCTCCCGCATGAATCTCGCCTTCCACCTGCGGACGAAGTCGGGGGAGGCGCTTACGATCGGCGCGCTGGCGTCGAGCCTCCGCGACGAGACCGGGAAGCCCGTCGGCTGGTTCATCGCCGGACAGGACCTGAAAGGGGCGGTGGCGGAATCGCGCGAAGGCCCGACGATCCTGGACGCCCTGGTGAATTCGATCGGCGCGGCCCTCTGGTCCTTCGACCGCAACGGCACGGTCATCACCTGGAGCCGCGCCTGCGAGGCGGCCTTCGGGATCTCCCGGGCCGACGCGGAGGGCCGGCTGCGGGTGGAGCGCCTGTTCACGTCCCCCGCCGACCACCGGCGCGTGCTCGAGGAGGTGGACCGGAGCGGACGCTTCTCCGGGGAACTTCCGCTCCGGGGGGCCGACGGCACGGCGAGGCCGAACCACCTGTCGGTCACCCCGCTGGTCTCGGGCGGCCTCCAGGTGGGGTACTCGGGCGTGTCCTTCGACATCGTCGAGCGCAGGCGCATGGAGGAGTTCCAGCGGATCCTGTTCGAGCAGGCCGGCGAGGCGATCATGGTCGTCGATCAGTCCACGCGCCGCGTGCTCGAGGCGAACGACAAGGCCTGCCGGATGCACGGCTACACCCGGGAGGAGTTCCTGGCGCTGAGCGTGCCGGACCTCCTCGTCCCCGAGGAGCTGTCCCGGATGAAGACGATCAGCGCGGCGCTGATGGAGTCCGGCGCCTTCGACGGACAGCAGCTCCACCGGCGCAAGGACGGGTCGGTCTTCCCCTGCTCCCTCAATCTCCGGAAGGTCTCCATCGGCGACCGGAACCTCGTCATCGGCGTCCACCGGGACCTGACGGAGCAGCTCAAGGCGCAGGAGTTCTTCCGGGTCCTCTTCGAGAAGGCCAGCGACGCGGTCTACCTGGTCGCGGACGAGGGGCTCCGGGTGGTGGAGGCGAACGAGTCGGCCTCCCGGCTCCTGGGCTACAGCCGCGAGGAGTTCCTGCGGCTCGGGGTGGTCGACCTGGTTCCGCCCCCCTACCGCAGCCGCATCCCGGATTTCCACGCGTCGGTCCGGAGCGGCTCGGGGTACCGGCGCGACCGCCGCGTGCTCTACCGGAAGGACGGGACGACGGTCGCCACGGACCACGCCGTCTCCCGCGTGGAGATCTCCGGCAAGCCCTACTACATCGCCTCCTGCCGCGACCTGACGGAGCAGGAGCGGGCGGGCCGGGAGCTCGAGGAGGCCAAGGCCTTCCTCGAGCACGTCCAGGAGAACGCGAGCGACGGCCTGGCGCTGCTGGACGAGAACGGCATCTACGTGGCGGTGAACCGGAAGCTCCTGGAATGGCGGCGCGAGACGCGCGAGAAGATCATCGGCACCCCCTGGATGGCCCGCACGGAGCCGGCGAAGATGGAGGGCTACCGCCATTACTGGGACCGCCTGATGAAAGGCGAGCGGATCTCGATGAGGACGACGATCGACCCGCCCGGCGCGCCCCCGGTCGTCGTGGACGTGAGCTCGGCGATGATCCTGAGGGGCGAGCGCAAGTTCGTCTTCGCGATCATCCGCGACGTGACGGACCAGGTGAAGGTGGAGGAGGCCCTGGTCCGGTCGCGCGAGCACCTGGAGCGCCACGTCGCCGAGCGGACCGCCCAGCTGAGGGAGAGCGAGGAGCGCTTCCGCGGCGCCTTCGCGCAGGGCGGCATCGGGATGGCCCTCGTCGGGACCGACGGCCGCTTCCTGCAGGTCAACCGCTCGCTCTGCGAGATGCTGGGCTACGCGGAGCACGAGCTGCTGGAAACGACGTTCCACGACATCACCCATCCCGACGACAAGGGGCAGAGCGCCGACCTGGCCCGGGGGATGGTCCGGGGCGGCATCACCTCCGCGCGCTTCGAGAAACGCTACTTCCACCGCCAGGGGCGGGTGGTGTGGACGGACCTCTCCACCACGCTGATCCGCGACGCCGCCGAGAAGCCGCTCTACTTCGTCACCATGATCCAGGACGTCACCGAGCGCAAGCGGGCCGAGGAGGAGCTGCGCCAGAGCGAGGCCCGCTTCCGAGGCATCACGGAGGCGACGCCGCTGCCGGTGACCATCACCCGCCCCGACGGCGTCATCCTCTACGTCAACGAGGCCGCCGCCCGGCTCTTCCGCCTCGGACCCGAGGGGACGGCGGGACGCAGCGCCCCCGACTTCTACGCCGATCCCGCGGATCGCGAGGTGATGCGGGGAAGGCTGCAGCGGGACGGCGCCGTCGCGGACTACGAGATCCGGTTCCGCCGCCCGGACGGGACCGTCTTCTGGGCCGTCGTGAACCTCAAGCTCGTCCCCTTCGACGGGGCGCCGGCGATCCTCGGGTCCTTCGTCGACATCGACGAGCGCAAGCGCTCGGAGGAGCTGCTCCGGAAGGCCCACGAGGAGCTGGAGGTCCGCGTGGCCCAGCGGACCGCCGAGCTGGCGCGCACGAACTCCCAGCTGCAGGAGGAGATCGCGGAGCGCAAGCGGGCCGAGCACGCGCTCCGGCTCATCCTGGAGGGGACGGCGGCGGTCACGGGCGGCTCCTTCTTCCGCTCCCTGGTCCGCCACCTCGCCTCCGCGCTCGACGTGCGCTACGCCGCCGTGGTCCAGGGCCTGGGCCGGCCGCCCCGCCGGGCGCGGACGATCGCGTTCTGGAACGGCGACGGCTTCGCGGGGCCGGTGGAGTACGACCTCGCCGACACCCCCTGCGAATCCGTCATCGCCGGCGAGGTGTGTTGCTACTCGCACGACGTCCAGCGCCTCTTTCCCGAGCTCCGCATGCTGGCGGATCTCCGCGCCGAAAGCTACCTCGGCGTGCCGATGGTGGACTCCTCCGGGTCGGCGGTCGGCCACCTCTGGGTGATGGACCTGCGGCCGGTCTCGGACGAGGAACTCAAGCTGTCGGTGATGAGGATCTTTGCGGCGCGGGCGGGCGTGGAGCTGGAGCGGCAGCTGGCGGAGGAGGCCCTCCGCGAGTCCGAGGAACGCTGGCGGTCGCTGGTCGCCAACGCCCCGGACTTCATCCTGACGGTGGACCGCTCGGGCGCCATCCTGTCGCTCAACCGGAGCGTGCCGGGGCTGCGGATGGAGGCGACGCTGGGACACCACGTCTTCGAATTCACCCCTCCCTCGGCCCACCCGGAGGTCCAGCGGGCGCTCGACCTGGTGTTCAAGGAAGGCCGGCCCCACGCCTACGAGACGCGCGCCGTCGGCCCGAACGGCAGCCTGTCCTGGTACCACACCCGGGTCGGCCCCATCAAGGTGGGCCCGGAGGTCGTGGGCGCGACGTTCATCGCCACCGACATCACGGAGCGGCGGAAGGCGGAGCAGCGCCAGAAGGTGCAGCACGACGTGACGCGCATCCTGGCGGAAGCCCCCTCGCTGGAGGAGGCGGCGCCCCGCATCCTCCGCCATTTCTGCGAGGAACTGGACTGGAAGCTCGGCTTCCTCTGGCGGGCCGACCCCGGGGCCGACGCCCTGCGCCTCGCCCAGGCCTGGCATCCCCCGCTGCCGGCCTTCGAGGAGTTCGCGAAGAAGACCCGCGTGCTCCGGATCGCGCCGGGGGAGGGCGCCGTGGGG
>JACQFK010000225.1 GCA_016200125.1 Planctomycetota bacterium | reverse complement strand
GGGACCGATTCGACCGGGACCGCGGTCGTCAAGGTCTACCGGAACGACTCGACCGTGGCGAACACTCCACCCACGATTCCCACGGGGCTGGCGGCGGCCGTCGTTGGAAAGTCGGCCGCGCTGAGCTGGAACGCCTCGACCGACACGCAGACTCCGGCCGCGGGCCTGACTTACAACCTGCGGGTGGGGACGACGCCCGGCGGTCAGCAGGTCAAGGCTCCGATGGCCGATCTCGCCACGGGACTCCGCCGCATCCCCGCTTCCGGCAACGCCCAGCAGAACCTCTCGTGGACGCTCAAGAAGCTCCCGCCCGGGACCTACTACTGGAGCGTGCAGGCGATCGACAACGGCTTTCTGGCCTCGGGGTGGTCGGCCGAGGCGAGCTTCACGGTCACCGCGCCGGTCGTGCCGGTGATTCCGACGGTCACGGCGATGGCTCCCGCGCCAGGGGCCAATCTTTCCTCGAAACCGGCCTCGATCTCGATCACGCTCAGCGCGCCCATCGATCCCGCCACCGTCGGCGCCGCCACGGTGAAGTTGGTCGGCCGCGGGGTCGACGGCCTGTTTGGGACGGCCGACGACGTCGTCCTCACGCCCGCCTCGATCGGGGTCGCCGGGAGCGTGATCACCCTCGATCTCACCGGCGTGACGATGCCCGACGATCTGTACCGGGTGACTCTGGACGGGACGCCGACCCCGCCGGCGACCTTCGCGAACCTCTTCGCCCGCTGGAAGATGACCGAAGGCACGGGGGGGACGCTCCCGGATTCCTCCGGCAACGGGCGCAACGGAACCCTCAACGGGGCGACCTGGGGCTCCGGGCTTTTCGGCAACGCGCTGGTCCTGGCCGGGGGCGGGGGAAGGGTGGACATCGACGCGGGAGCGCTCACTCCCGACTGGTCGGCGGCGATGTGGGTCTGCAGGACGGCGGCCACCGCCGGCATCGCCTCCTCGCTGATGGATTCCAACTCCACGACCGGCACCTCGCTGCGGCTGGAGCAGTACGCGGCCCCCAACGACGTGGGGATCACCGAGTATACGGTCATCGACCAGGGCTTCGGCTACGTGGCGCCGATCGGCACCTGGGTGCACCTGACCTTCGTCAGCGACGCGCTGACCACCCAGCTCTACGTGAACGGGGTCTTCGAGAGTTCGGCGCCGCGGGCCTACAACCTGCACGTGGACAAGATCGGGACCGCCCGGACCATCGCCACGCACTCTCCCTACTGCCTGCTGAACGACTTCCAGGTCTACACCCGGGTTCTCAGCCCCGCGGAGATGACCTCTCTCGTCACGCTCGGGGGCTGCATCAAGAGCACGACGGGCGGAATCCTGAACGGCGAGTACACGGGCAGCTTCCCGTCGGGAGACGCGTCCCCGGGAGGGGATTTCAACGCCTCCTTCGGGATCAACATCCCCTCGCCTCCGACGGCATTCACGATGACCGAGCCGGCCAACGGGTCGATCGGGGTGTCGACGCTTCCGACGTTCACGTGGAACAGCTCGGTCGGCGCGACGTCCTACCGGATTCAGGTCGCCACCGATGCGGCCTTTTTGTTCCCGGTGGAGGACCAGGTCGTCGTCGGCACGTCCTTCACTCCGGCCTCGGGGCTCGCTTTCTCCAACGCCTACTACTGGCGGGTGACGGCGAACAATCTCGCCGGCGGCACGCTCGCCACGGGGGCGCCGTTCCTGTTCACGACGGGAGCCACGATCGACCTGCTGATCGGCGGCTGTGGATTGCTGGGAGCGGAAGTGCTGCTGATCCTGGCGCTGCTCCGGCGCCGGATCAGAAGCGCATGACGAGGCCCAGGCCCAGCGCGAAGGACGGGCCGCCCGCGCTCTTGTCCCCCGACGTCACGGGCTCGTCGTACTTGAACGTGATCTGACGGAAGTCGAGCCAGAACGAAAGCCCCACCCGCTCGTGCAGCCAGCTCGTCGCGCAGACCCGCAGCTCGAAGCCCACCGCGCTGTCGAAGCCGCCGAATCCCGCGACGTCCACGTCCAGCCGCCCGAGGATCGGGCCCGCGGCGATCTGGAGGTCGAGAGGCAGCGGCTCGGACTCCAGGGCGATCTCCGCCCCGACGAGAATGCCGCCCATCTCCTGCGTGATGGATTTTCCGACCGCGTGGTCGCCGGTGAGCATCAGGCTCCAGCCCGAGTAGACCGCCCGGACGTCGAAGCCCACATCGAAGAGAAGGGTCGATTCGATCTTCCGACGGCCGGCGGCGGTGAAGCTGTTGAAGGTTCCCGTCCGCCAGCCGCCGATGCGGAGGTCCCCCTGGAGGTCGATGAGCCAGGGCTCCGAGGCGGCCGGCTCCTGGGGCGGGGGCGGCTTCTCCTCGGGCTTCTTCTCCTCCTGGGGAGCCGGGGCGGGCTTTTTCCCGTCCTGGACGGCCTGCAGGGCGGGGCAGGCGAGGAGGACCGCGGCGGCCAGAAAGGAAAGCATGCTCAGATCGTAACAGGGTCCGCCGGAGGTTCCAAGACTTGTTGACCGTCAGCGCAGAACGGCGAACGGCGTGCGGCAGGGCGGGCCGTCGGCGTGCAGCAGGCTGAAGCCGTCCCCGCGGTCGACGAGGATCGTGGACGACACCGTGCCGAAGCCCTCGCCGTGCTTGCAGACCGGGCGGTCGCCGTCGTGGGAGGCGAGGAAGCTCCGGAGCGCCGCCTCACCGGGAACGCCGGCGATCCGGTCGGCGGCCTGCTTCTCCGCCATCGAGGGATCGTTGAGGTCGCGGTCCGAGGAGACCACGTGCACGCCCGGTCCGAAGGGCGCGCGCCGGAGCGAGCCGTCGTAGTGCAGGCAGAGCCCCCGGCCGTCGACCACCGCGACGAGATTGAAGCCGGCCATCGGATGGTCGCGCACCCGGCGCTCGACGATCCCCTCGACGCAGGGGAGCTTGCGGCAGCGGAGGGTCTCGAGCGCCAGCAGGCCGCGGGAGAGCGCCGCGGGCGGCCGCGGGGGCGTCTTCCGGTTGGTGACCGCGACGAAGAGGCCGTGGCGGTTCATCCCCAGCCAGGTGCCGCCGCTCTCGAGGTCTCTCCCGGCGACGACGCCGGGCTCGATCTCGGCGGGCGGCGCGGAGGGGCGGGCGTAGGACTCGTCGCGGTTCGCGGCGACCACGAGGGGCGTCTTCGGGTCCAGGCCCAGCCACATCGCCAGGACGCACATCCCTTCAGTATAGAAGCGGAAGGCCCGCCCGGTTAGACTATGCGTCTGGAGGAGAGACCATGACCTTCGGGGACTTCATCAGCCTGCTGCTCTGCCTCATCCTGGCCGGGGGGCTCGGGATCATCTCTCAGCGGATCCTCGGCTTCAAGCTGGGAGGGCTCTTCGTCAGCATCTTTATCGGGTTCATCGGGGCCGTGCTGGGCCGTGAGATGGTCCACTTCCTCCATCTGCCGGAGTTCATCCACCTGACGGTGGCGGATCGCACCTTCCCGGTGATCTGGTGCACCGTCGGCGCCCTGATCGCCACCGTGACGGTGGGCATGATCGCCCGCGGCGGGTCGAAGAAGGAGAAGCGGAAGTAGCCATGGCCGACACCATCCGGACTCCGGATCCGGAATCGGAGAAGAAGACCGTCCAGCCGCCCTCGTCGTCGACGGTCGACGGGTATCCCGCGGAGGTCCGCCCCTTCGCGCTCGACCCGAACCGGCAGATGAACCAGGACGTCCTCGTGAAGGTGCGGGGCCGGGGCGGCATGGGCGAGGTCTGGAAAGCCTGGGACCGCCAGCTCGGCCGCTGGGCGGCGATCAAGTTCCTCCTGGGCGAGTCGCAGGAGGGCGTCGCCCGCTTCAAGCGCGAGGCCCGGATGGCCGCGCGGCTGTCGCATCCGAACATCGCGCCGGTCCACGAGGTGGGCGAGGCGCCCTCGCGCCAGCCCGGCCAGCCTTCGTGCCATTTCCTGGCGATGGAATACATCGACGGCAGCACGCTGGGCGGCGCGAAGCTCTCGCTGCGCGACCGCGTGGACGTGTTCGTGAAGGTCGCCCGGGGGGTCGAGGCGGCCCACAGGGGCGGCGTCGTCCACCGCGACATCAAGCCCGCGAACATCATGCTTACGAAGGAAAACTGGCCCTACGTGATGGACTTCGGCCTGGCGAAGTCGCTCGACGGCGACAACAACCTGTCGGCCACGGGGGCGGTGATGGGCACGCCGGCCTTCATGCCGCCCGAGCAGGTGGAAGGGCGGCTGGAGGAGATCGGCCCCTGGAGCGACGTCTACTCGCTGGGCGCGACCATGTATGCGGTCTTCTGCGGCGCCCATCCCTTCACCGCGCAAACGACCCTCCAGTTGCTCCAGAAGGTCGTGAACGAGGCTCCGCCCTCGCCGCGGCAGAAGAATCCGGAGATCCCCTCCGACCTCGAGGCGATCGTCCTCAAGGCCCTGGCCAAAAAGAAAGAGGACCGCTACGGCTCCGCGGCGGCGGTGGCCGACGCGCTCCGCAAGGTCCTCCTGCGCCTCGATTCGGCCGCGGAAGCGCCGGCGCCGGCTCCCGTCGTGCCGCCGAGGTCGTCCTCCGCGCTTCCGCTCCTGACGGCCCTGGGCCTCCTGCTTCTGGTGGGGGGCGCGGCGGGCCTCTGGGGGTTCGTCCTCCGCAAGCCTCCGGAGCCGGTGGTCGCGGGGAAGGCGGACCCGAAGCTTGACGTCAAGCCCGATCCCACGCCGGAACCTAAGCCCGAAGTGAAGCCGGAGGTCAAGCTCGAGCCGAAGCCGGAGCCCAAGCCGGAGCCGAAGCCTGAACCCAAGCCCGAGGTGAAACCCGGGCCGAAGCCGGTCGTCCCGGCGCTGCTGACGGCGGAGCAGGTCGCGCAGCGCGGCTACGACTGGCTCGCGAACCACTATCGCCAGGCCGAGTTCTCGACGGAGGCGGACTATTGGGCGGCGGCGGCGCTGCTCCTGGCCCCGAACGGCGTGCCGCGGGGGAAGATCACGGAATTCCTGAAGGGCGACGCGTGGAAGCCCTCGGCCCGCGCGGCGGCGGCGCGGACGGTCGCGCTGGCCCTGACCCGGGATCCGGCGCTTCAGGAGCTCACGGCCGAGGGCGCGCAGTTCCTGGCGGATGCCGCGGTCCGGCTCGACGAAATCAAGCCGGCGGAAGGGTCGGCGTTCATCCTTTCGGGCGACCCTGCTCGGAAGCGCTACGTGATCGTGAAGAAGGCCGGCGGATCGGACGAGAACCCCGAGACGGCGCAGCTGGTCGCGCTGGCGTTCCGCGCGGCGGAGATCTGCGGCCACCGCGTCCCCGCCGTCCCGCTGCGCGAAGTGCCGCCGGACCCCGCACGGCCGATCGCGGCGCTGGCCGCGCTGGAACGGCTGCGCGCCTTCGAGGCTTCAGGCGATCCGGACTGGCAGGCGTCGGGCGGCAAGGCGCTCCGGGAGGCGCAGCAGCCCGACGGGTCCTGGACCGAGGGCGGGGAGTCCGTCCGGGCGACCGCGCAGGCCCTGATTTTCCTGATGCGGGGCACGAAGGCCCTCCAGGCGGCGGCGGTCCGCGGCGGCAAGGGCCGCCTCGAGATGAAGTCGATCGGCAACTGCACGAACCTGATGTTCGTGCTCGACGCCTCGGGGAACATGCGCCAGGAGATGGGCGACCGCGAACGCTTCGACGTCGCGAGGGACGCGATCGCCAAGCTCGTCGAGCAGCTGCCGGAGGGCGCGATCGCGGGCCTGCGGGTGTACGGGAACCGGAAGCTGGCGGTCGAGCCGGGGGCGGAGGTCGACTCGACCCTCATCGCGCCGCCGGGCCCGGTGAACGCCCGGCAGCTGGCGACCCATCTGCAGTCCATCAAAGTGAAGGGTCGGAGCCCCCTGACCTTCTCGCTGATCCAGACCGCGCAGGACCTGGCCCGGGTGCCGCCCGACGTCGAGATGGCGGTGGTGCTGATGATCGACGGCCAGGAACTGGAGCGCAAGGCCGACCCGGTGCCCGCGACGGGGGATCTGGCGGCGTCGCGCCGGGGGCTGAAGGTCCACGTCGTGGGCTTCAACACGGACGACGACGACATCCAGGCGCGGCTGCGACGGATGGCGGACGCGGGCGGCGGCAAGTACATCGCGGCGCGCAGCGAGAAGGAGCTTCTCGCGCAGCTGACCTCGGCGACCATCGGCGTGCTGGACTACACCCTTCAGAACGAGCAGGGGGAGATCGTCGGGAAGGGTCGTCTGGGAGATTCACGCGAGCTGCCCGAGGGCCTCTACGCGGTCGTCTGCGGCGGTGAGCAGGAAAGGATCTGGATCAACCCCGGCCAGGTCACCCGCCTCATCGTCAACCAACAGAAGCTGCGCTGAGAAAACAGACGGTCTGTAGTCTCAAGCAAGTATCTCTTGGATGGGCTTGCCGAAGTCGATCTCCAGGCGCTTGCGGCCGGGGACCTCCAGCTTGCGGGCGTCCAGGCCCAGCTGGTGGAGCACCGTCGCGTGGATGTCCGTGACGTAGTGGCGGTTCTCCACCGCGTGGAAGCCGATCTCGTCGGTCGCGCCGTGGACGACGCCGCCCTTCACGCCGCCGCCCGCCAGCCAGGCGCAGAAGCCGAAGGGGTGATGGTCTCGGCCGTCGCCGCCCTGCGCGCCCGGGGTCCGGCCGAACTCGGTGCCCC
>JACQFK010000216.1 GCA_016200125.1 Planctomycetota bacterium | reverse complement strand
GCATCGTCGACTGGCTTGAGAAGCCCATGGACGAAGAGCGCTTGAAGACGACGCTGAAATGGCTGGTCCGCTCCGGCCGGAAGACCTGGAGGATCCTCCATATCGAAGATGATCCGCACCAGTTGCGGGCCGTCCGGGACTCCCTGCATGAGTTCGCGGCGGTCTGCCCCGTCGCGACCGTGGCCGATGCGCGGGTGCTGACCAAGGACGGGGATTTCGATCTGGTCATCCTCGATCCGGCGGTCAAGGATGCCGGGAGCCCGGGAAGGGAGCCCGCATTCCCGCGGCCCGACGGATCCCTCCTTCCCCTCGTCCTCCACGCGGCCGACGCCGGCGGACTCCCGGGATCCCCCTCCTCCGAGTCCCTCGCTCTGCTTGTCCGGGCGGTCCGGACGCACCTGGAGAAGCAGGACCGGTCGGCCGTCGAAGCCCCTCGAAGCGGAGTGCGCGTATGAAGAAGACGCCGGAAAGAATCCTGTACGTGGAAGACGAGCCGAACATCCAGGCCGTGGCCCGCATGGCGCTCGAGGATATCGGCGGGTTCAGGGTCGACGTCGCCAACTCCGGGCTGGAGGGCCTCGAGATGGCCCGGAACGGCGCGCCCGATCTGATCCTCCTGGATGCGATGATGCCGGGACTGGACGGCTTCGGGACCTTCCGGGCGCTCAAGCAGGATCCCTCGACCCGCTCCATCCCGGTCGTCTTCATGACGGCCAAGGTGCAGTCCCACGAGATTGCATCCTACCTGGAACTCGGCGCCCTGGCCGTGATCCCGAAGCCCTTCGATCCCATGACGCTGTCGGATGAGCTCCGCGAGCTCTGGAGGAGGCATTATGGTCAACCGTCCTGAAGAGCACCGCGCGAAACTCGAGGCGCTTCGCCGGGATTTCCTCGCGCAGCTTCCCTCGCTCGTCCGGGATGCGCTCGCCTCCTTTCAGCGGGCCCGGACCCCCGAGGCCGGCGCCATCGAGATCGACGACGCCCGCCGCCGCCTCCACACCCTGGCCGGCACCCTGGGCACCTTCGGATACGGCAGGCTCGTCCAGGACATCCGCTGCCTGGAATTCTGCCTCGCGGATTCCCCTGCGGAGACCTCCTCCGGCAGGGACCATCTGAAATCGCTCCAGGTCGCCTCCTCCATCCGGTCGCAGGTCCATGAGCTGGTGCGGGAGGCGAACACCCTTCCCGAGTTCGACCTCCAGGGCGGCCAGCCGGCTCGAATCCTGGTCGCGGAGGACGAATACTTCCAACGCTCCGCCCTGGAAAGCCTGCTCCAGGGATGGACCTACGACGTGGTCTCCGCCGCCGACGGGGCCGAGGCCTGGACCCTGCTTCAACGGCCCGACGCCCCGCCGCTGGCCATCCTGGACAGCCGGATGCCGGGAATGACCGGGCCGGAGATCTGCACGCGGCTCCGGCGTGAGGTCCCCGTGCGGCCCCGTCACGTCATTCTCCTGACCGGCCAGACCGACCCCTCCGACGTCCAGCGCGGACTGGAGGCGGGGGCGGACGACTATGTCCGGAAACCTTTCGACGAAGTGGAGCTGCGGGCCCGCGTGCGCGCCGGGATCCGTTCGATCGCCCTCAAGACCGAGCTGGCGGAGCGGATCCGCGAGCTCGAATCGGCGATGGATTGCATCCGGACCCTGGAGGAGATCCTCTCGATCTGCTCCTACTGCCGGCGGATCCACGACGAGGGGGGCCGCTGGCAGAAGCTCGAGGATTACGTCTCCTCGCACTCGCTGGCCCGCTTCAGCCACGGCGTCTGCCCCGCCTGCTACGATTCGGTGATCGTCCCCCAGCTGAAGAAGCTGAAGGAGGAGTCCCCAGGCGGGGATCCCGGCTTCACAGGTGGGAGTTGACGATCTCTTTCAGCCGCTTCGTGTCGATGTTGGATCCCGTGATCACCACGCAGACCCGCTTGAAGCCCGGGGGGATCAGCTTCTCGAGGATCGCGGCGGGGCCGACCGCCGCCGAGCCTTCGATCGCGACGCGGTGGCGCCGCAGCATCTCGGCCACGATCTTCTTCAGCTGCGACTCCTTCACCACGACCATGTCGTCGATGTACTTGAGGCCCCGCTCGTAGGTCCGCTCCGAGACGCCGCCCTCGAGCCCCTCGGCGATCGTCGGCTTCGAGTCCACCGTGATGTGGGCCTTCTTGTCGCGCCGCGAAAGCCACATGCCGGGCGAGGCGTCGGTGTTCACGCCGATGATCTTCGTCTTCGGGGAGACCTCCCGCGCCACGACGCCCATCCCGATCGCCAGCCCTCCCCCGCCCACGGGGACGACGATCGCATCGGGCTTCTTCTGCATGTCCTCGAAGATCTCGAGCGCGGTCGTCCCGCCGTTGCCGGCCTGGATGTGGTCGTCGTCGTAGGGGGAGATCCAGACCCGGCCGGTCTTCTTCGCCTGGTCGATGGCGTACTTCTCCGTCTCGTCGTAACTCGCGAAGGGCGTCTTGATCACGCTCGCCCCGAACTTCCGGATCGCCTTCTCCTTGTTCTCGGGGATCGACTTGGGGACGCAGACCGTGCAGTGGACGCCGTAGTGCTTCGCGGCCCAGGCGAGCCCCTTCCCGTGGTTGCCCGCGCTCGCGCAGAGCACCCCCATCATCCGCTCCTCCTTGGTGAGCCAGGGGAAGCGGGCCAGCGGGCCCCGGACCTTGAAGGAGCCGGTGTGCTGCAGGTTTTCGCACTTGAGCGTGACCGGCGCCCCGTAGGACTCGCTGAGCCACTCCGAGGGCACCACGGGGGTGCGGAGCGCCAGCCCGGTCACGTAGGCGCGGACGTGCTCGACGAACTTCAGGTTCATCAATCCGGTTTCCCCTCGGAAGCGCCAACATCGGCGCCTCCCGCTGCGTCAGATTCTATATAGTGGCAGCGCCCGAGCGTCAACGTATAATGGGGTCAGGATGAGATTTCTCGCCCTTGCCGCCGCGACCGCCGTCTTCGCGGGCGGGCTCTCGGCCCAGTCGGCGCCCGGCGGCGCCACCATCGTCACCGCCGGGAACTCCTCCATCAACGCCCGCGAGGTGACTCTGAACGGCGACGGCAAAGGGCTCGTCGTCAACTATACCGACCTGGGCGGCGCGCCCGGCACCCTCCAGGCCGCCGATGTCGTGGAGATCGTCCTCAACGGAGGCCGCTCGGGAGGCCTCGCCAAGCCCGCGGCGGACGACATCGAGATCACCCTCACCTCCGGCGACCTCCTCTACGGCAAGGCGGGCCCGAAGTCGGACGACGGAGTCCAGCTCGTGTCCCCCGCCTTCTCCGATCCGCTGGTCAAGTTCGGCCAGATCCGCTCCGTGGTCTTCCCCGCGAACCGGACCTCCCTTCCGTTGCGCCTGCCGGAGAAGGCGGACACGGCGGACATCATCTTCACCCAGGCGGGCGACCGGGCCGAGGGCACCGTCCTGTCGATCTCCAAGGCGGGGGTCGTCTACAAGTCGAAGCGGCTCGACACCGAGGTGACCGTTCCTCTGGAGAAGGCCGCGGGGGTGTGGATGATCGAGACCGACGCCCCGCCCAAGGAGCCCACGAGCCTCCACGCCACGGTGCTCACCGCCGACGGTTCGTCGATCCGCGGCTCGATCCAGACCCTGAAGGACGGCGCGCTGACGATCAAGGATTTCTACGGCGCCGTCCACAAGATCCCGGCCAACCTGCTCTCCGGCATCTACATGAAGAACGGTCGCGTCGTCTACCTGTCGGACATCAAGCCGGCGCTGGTGGACGAGGACGCCAACTTCATCCGCGGCCCCAAGAAGCTGCCGAGCGATCTCGACTTCCCCTGGCAGCGCGACCGCAGCGCGCGGGGCGGCAAGCTGATCCTCGGCGGCCTGGAGCACCGGAAGGGCGTGGGCGTCCGCGCCCGCTCGCTGCTCGGCTACTCCCTGGAGGGCGGCTTCCAGCGCTTCCAGTCCACGCTCGGACTGGACGCCGCCTCGATGGGGCTCGGGGCCGTGAAGGTCGAGATCGAGGTCGACGGCCGCAAAGTCAAGGAGCTCGGGCTCAAGGGGAATGACGGCCCCCAGGCCATCGACATCGACGTGACCGGCGCGAAGGACCTCCGACTGCTCGTGACCTGGGCGGGCTTCGGCCAGTCGGACTTCGTCGACTGGGGCTCCGCGCGGCTCATCCGCTGATGTTCACTCTCG
>JACQFK010000215.1 GCA_016200125.1 Planctomycetota bacterium | reverse complement strand
GCCGGGCTTGGGGTCGAAGGTGTCGAGCTGGCTGGGGCCGCCCTGCATCCAGAGCAGGATGACGGCCTTCGCCTTCGCGGGCTTGGTGGCGGCGGTGGCCGGGAGGAAGAACTTCCCGGAGAGCGCCGCCGCCGCGGCGCCGCCGAACGCGATCTTGATGAAGTCGCGCCGGCCGCTGGAGCAATGTCCGCAATTCATGGCATTCATCCTAGTGGTTGAAGATGAGCTCCGTGGAATTGACCAGCACCCAGTAGATGTCCTCGTAGGCCCCCTTGGCGCCCTTCTTGCGCTGGACATAGGCGAGGTAGCGCTCCTTCTCGGCGGCGTTGGGCGGCCGCGAGACGAGCGTGAGGAAGATCTCGTTCAGGCGCCCCTCGGGCGTCTCCTCCTTTTTCAGGATGTCGGCGAGCCGGCCCCATTCCGCCTTGATGAGGCCCTGGAGGTCGTTCGAGTTCATGAGCTTGAGGGCGAGCCGGACGCTGCCCGTGTACTTCGTCTCCTCGGGGGCGATGCCGGTCGGCGCGAGCAGGCCCTGCGTGAAGAGGTGGAGGTACATGCGGAAGACCTCGGGATTTCGGTAGGTCTCCGGCAGGTCCTTGTTCTCGGTGAACTTCCGGTAGAACTCCTTGAGGAAGACGTCCATGTTGAGCGCGTAGGAGAGGAAGTTGAGGACCTGCACGGGGTTGAAGGGCTTGAGCTGCATGGCCGCGTGGGTCGCCGGGTCGACGTCCTTCAGCGTGGCGCAGGAGGCCTGGTAGGCGCGCGAGGTGAGGATCGTGCGGAGGAGGGGGCGCAGCCGGGTCCCGTCCTTCGAAAACTCCGCGCAGAGCGCGTCGAGAAGTTCGGGATGGGAGGGCTTCGTCTTCTCGCTGAACTTGTCGAGGGGCTCGACGAAGCCGCGGCCCATGAAGTGGGCCCAGAGGCGGTTGACGATGGCCCGGTTGAACTGGGGGTGGTCGACGATGTAGCCCGCGAGCGCCTTGAGCGGCGGTTGGTCGGGATCCGGCGCGCGGCCGTCCAGGAAGCGCGCCTTCACCTCGGTCTTCGAGTCGGGGATCATCATCGCGGCGCCGGGCGGCTCCATCATCAGCTTCACGCCGAAGCCGCCGTCGAAGGTCTGCCGCGCCTTGGGCTTGATGCCGTTGAAGAACGCGGTGAGGCCCCAGAAGTCCTCCTGCGTGTACTTGTCGAAGGGGTGGTCGTGGCAGCGGGCGCACTGCATCTGGATGCCCAGGAAGATGCGGGTGATGCGGTTGGTGATCTCGTGGGGCGGCTCGACGGGGTCGATCGCCGCCAGCAGGAAATTGGCCGCGGGCTTCTGCTTGTAGTCCCCGGTGTCCGAGAGCAGCTGGGTGGCGAACTCGCGGAAGGGGAGGTCCTTCGCGGCGCTTTCCTTCAGGTAGCGCCGGAAGGAGGGGAAGTTGATCTTGAGGGGGAGGGTCTCCTCGAACTTGTAGGAGAGGAGGATCCTCATCCAGGTGTCGGCGAAGAACTCGGCCGCCTCGTCGCCCGCCAGCAGGTCGTCGATCTTCTTCGTGCGGTCCGGCGACTGGATGAAGGCGCGGATCTCGTCGGGCTTGGGCAGGCGGCCCGTCACGTCGAGCGAGACGCGCCGTAGGAACTCGTAGTCGTCGGCGAGAGGGCCGGGCTTGATCCCCGCGCCCTTCCAGGCGGCGTCGAAGTAGCGGTCGACCGGGTTGGCCTCGCCCGGGGCCGGGAGGGCGGGGCTCGCGAGGACCAGGAGGGCCAGGATCGTCAGGCGCATGCGTTGTTCCTCCGACCTGAGAGTACCGGAGGAATACGGAAATGGTTTCGACTTGTCCGCTTCAATCCGAAAATCGGGGAGGGCGGCCGGTTTCGCCCTAGATCGAGACTTCCTGGCCGAGGCCCGGGACCAGCGTGCGGGCGAGGGTGGTTTCACGGACCCACTTGGCCAGGTCCTCCGCGGCGTCGGGCTCGCCGTGGACCAGGAAGGCGTTCTTGAGCGTCCGGGCGTGGGCGCGGACGAAGGCCTCGAGGCCCGGGCGGTCGGCGTGGGCGGAGAGGCCGTTCATCTTGAAGACCTGGGCCCGCAGGGTCATCGGGCGGCCGTGGACGCGGATCTCCTGGGTCTTCTCCTTCCCGTGCTCGAGGATGCGGCGTCCGAGCGTATGTTCCGCCTGGTAGCCCACGAAGAGGATCGCGTTGCGCTCGTCGGACCCGTGGTGGAAGAGGTGGTGCAGGATGCGGCCGTGCTCGCACATGCCGCTGGCGGCGATGATGATCGCGGGGCCTTTCAGGTCGTTCAGCCGCTTCGACTCGTCGGGGGAGCGGACGGTGCGGAGCAGGTCGAAGCCGAAGGGGTCGCCCTTCGTCCAGGTCCCCGGCTCGTGGCACTCGGGATGGCGGCGGTAGACCTCCGTGACGTCGGCGGCCAGAGGGCTGTCCACGTAGACGGGAATCTTGGGGATCTTCCCCTCCAGCCGCTTGAGCCGGTAGGTGAGGGGCTGGGTGCGGCCGACCGCGAAGGCGGGGACGAGGATCTTCCCCTGGCGGGCGGCGACGGTGTTGATGATGGCGGCGAGGTCCTTCTCCTCGTCCTCCTCGGGCGGATGGACGCGGTTGCCGTAGGTGCTTTCCATGAGGATGGTGTCGGCACCCGAGAGGAGCTCGGGACTTTTCAGGATCGGGAGGGAGGCCCGGCCGATGTCGCCGGTGAACACGACGTGTTTCCCCTCGGCCTCGAGCTTCACAAGCGACGAGCCGAGCATGTGGCCGGCGTCGTGGAACGAGACCTTCAGGTGCGGCGCGGGCTCGAAGACCTGGTGGTAGGGGACGGTCTTGAGCAGCGCGGCGGCCGCCTTGGCGTCGTCGGTCGTGTAGAGCGGCTTCCGCGAGGTCCCCTCCCGCTCGTTCACGAACTGGATGTCGCGCTCCTGGATGGCGGCGGAGTCCAGGAGCATCAGCGCGGCGAGGTCCGCGGTCGCGGGGGTGGCGTAGATCGGTCCCGACCAGCCGGCCTTGACGAGCGCGGGCAGGGCGCCGGAGTGGTCGATGTGGGCGTGGGAGAGGACGACGGACTGGATCGACTTCACGTCGAATCCGAAGGCGCTGTTGCGCCGGAAGGCCTCCTCGCGCGGCCCCTGGTAGAGGCCGCAGTCGAGCAGGACGGATCCGTCGCGGGTCTCGAGGAGATGCCGGCTGCCGGTGACGCTGCGCGCGGCGCCGTGGAAGTGGAGCTTCATTGGTTGTGGAGATTATAGGTCACGGAGTTATACTTGTGATTCGGAATAACGACGTGCCGATGCCGCAGCCGACGGTGTCCCGGATCACCGAGGCGGATCCGACGCTCCGGCGGATCCACGTGAGGGGGGAGGTCCATCCCGGGGAGCTGGCCGACCGGGGCTACGTGCGGCGCGGCGACGAGTGGGTGCTGGAGGTCCGCCGTCCCAAGGGCGACGGCCGGAAGGACGTCGACCCCTTCGTCGAGGAATTCAGGGCGCTGCGGCGGCTGGGCTACGCGTTCGCCGAGGGCGGCGAGTGGTCGCCGGGCGAGCTCTACCGGAAGTTCGCGGATCTCGGTCTATTGAGCGGAGACTTCTGATGGGCGCGATCAAGATCCAGGTGGCGATGGGCGGGCTGCTCGCGAAGATCTCGCTCGGCCGGCCCGACAAGCTCAACGCCTTCGACCGGGAGATGCTGCGGGAGTTCTCCGAGATCGTCCGCGGCGTCACGGATTCGGCGAAGTGCCGCGTCGTGGTGATCACCGGCGAGGGCAAGGGCTTCTGCGCGGGGGCGGATCTCCAGGCCGCGAAGTCGAGCGATTCGCTCTCGACCTACATCGGCGAGACCGTCAAGTCCTTCCACTACGTGCTGACCACGCTGGCGGAGTCGCCGGCGATCGTCGTGATGCTCGTGAACGGGCCGGCGGCGGGCGGCGGCTTCTCGCTGGCGCTGGCGGGCGACCTGCGCTGGGCGCTTCCGGAGGCGAAGTTCCGCGCCGGCTACGGCCGCGTGGGCCTGCCGGT
>JACQFK010000214.1 GCA_016200125.1 Planctomycetota bacterium | reverse complement strand
GCCCTCGGCTGGGTGGGGATGAAGATCTACCGGAAGACGAAAGCGAAGCCTGCGTAGGCTACAATGCCCCCGTGGGGCCGCTGCTGCTGGCGCTCGTCGAATCCCTGTCGCTTTACGTTTGGGTTGAGCCCGACGACAAGCTCCTCGCCTTCTGCGCCGAGAAGAAGGTCACCCGCCTCTATCTGATGTTCTCCGGGAAGGAGACCCCCAAACTCCGGCCCTTCGTCCAGGCCGCCCACGCCGCGAAGATCGAAGTCCATGCGATGCATCCGGGCGACATGGCCGAGTGGCTCGATCCCTTCCCCGCGAGGCTGGATCCGAAGCCCATCCTCGACTGGGTCGACGCCGCCCTCAAGACCGGGCTCTTCGACGGCATCCATCTGGACCTCGAGCCCCACGCGGCCCCGCAGTGGAAGAGCGACCGCCTCAAGCTCGCGGCGGGCTACCTGGACCTGCTCCGCCAGGTCCGCGCGAAGGGGAAGTTCACGTTCAGCGCCGCGGTGCCCCACAACTGGGACCGGGACGAGCTCAAGATCGACGGCAAGCCGCTGATCGAGCATGTACAGGATCTGCTCGACTACGTCAGCGTGATGGCCTACCGGGGCCGGAACATCGAGAAGGTCCTCGAATCGATCGAGCACGAGTGCAGGTACAAGCCGGGGAAGGTCGAGCTGATCCAGGAGACGGATCCCAAGGCGGTGGAGGAGGGGGTGCCCCTCCACGTGGGCACGGCCTCGCGTCTCGAGGAGATCTTCGCCGCCGCCCGGCTGAAATTCGGCCCCGCGCTTCCGCTGGCGGTTCATCACTACGGCACCTGGCGCGACCTGGCCAGGTAGCGGCCGGTTTTCGTGTAACGTCTCCCGGGACGGCCGTTGAACTTCAGGGGAGTGAAGATTACCCCCAACCAATCGGCCATTCCCGCCGTCTGATACAATAAGTCTGCAAGGGTGGAGGACCCGATGGGGGGCGAGCGCAGCGCGATACTTCTGGCACTCCTGATGTCGGGATGCGTCTCGGAGTTCGGCGACGCGGTCCGCGTGACCGAGTCCGAGACGGAGGCCCTGGTCCGCGCGGCGCCGTTCCCGAAGCAGACGCCGCAGATCCGCGCCCTGCCGCCCTCGAAAATCGAGTCCAAGCCCGACGGGACCCGCGTCATCCGGATCGACCTGCGCGAGGCGATCCGCCTCGCCGTGCGGAACAACCAGCGCTTCCTCGCCGAGGGCGAGAACCTCCAGGTGCAGCTCCTCTCGCTCGAGGTCCTCCGCCACGGCTGGGCGCCCTCGATCTCGCCGATCAGCGGAAACATCGTGTACACCGCGTCCCCCGACGGGCCCCACGGCCTGGGCGAGGACGCCACGCTGACGCTCTCCCAGAAGATGCCCTTCGGCGGCTCGGCGAGCGCGTCGTGGACCCACGCGGCCACGCAGGCGCCCCAGCCGCGCGGCTACACCGGCACGGGCTCGATCTCCTTCACCCAGCCCCTCCTGCGGGGCGGCGGCTACGGCGTCGCCCTGGAGGAGCTGGTCTCAGCCGAGCGGGGCTACGTGTACGCCGGGCGCGCGCGCGAGTTCAACCGCGTCCAGCTCCACGTCGGGGTCGTCGAGAGCTACTTCGGGCTCCTCCAGCGGGAGCAGGCGATCCGCAACTTCGAGCGCAACCTCGAGCGGGCGAAGCGGCAGGCCCTGCAGGCCCAGATCCAGGAGAGCTTCGGACGCGTGACGCGCACCGACGTCTACCGCTCGCAGCTGCAGGTCACGCGCGCCGAGAGCGACCTCTCGGTGCAGCGCGAGCAGCTCAAGATCGCCCGCGACGCCTTCAAGATCGACCTCGGCATTCCGCCGGAGCTGGAGCTCCTGCTGACGGAGGAGAAATTCGACTACCGGCCCCTGGCGCTCACGCAGGACGACGCGGTCGCCGCGGCGCTGGAGCACAACCCCGCGTGGCTGAACGCGCGCGACCAGGTCGAGGACGCCCGCCGCCGCCTCGCGGTCGCGGTCAACGCCACGCTTCCGCGCTTCGACGTCACGGCCAGCTACGTCTGGGCGAGCGCGGTGGCGCCGCGCTGGTCTGGCCCCTACGATCCGGCGGCCCGCGACCTCTCGGTGACCGGCGGCTTCGAGATTCCGCTCGACCGCTACTCCTTCCGCCGCGACTACCAGAAGGCGGTGATCGCCGAGCGGCAGGCGGAGCGCGACTTCCTGCGCGCCCGCGACGGCGTGGTCCGCGACGTGCAGACCCAGATGGTGCTGCTCCGCCAGGCGGAGCTGGCGATGGAGTTCCAGCGCCGGTCGATCCGCGACGCGGAGAAGGCCGCGCGGCTCGCGGAGTTCGACTACCTGCGCGGCAAGAGCGCGAACCGCGACGTCATCGAGGCGCAGGACCAGCTCGTGCAGGCACAGAACGGCTTCGAAATCGCGCTGGTCCAGGCGCGCATCAGCCAGCTGAGGCTGCTCAACTACATCGGCCGGCTGGCGATCGACGCCGACGGGGAGTGGCTGAAGTGAAGAAGCTCGTCCTGCTCCTGAGCGTCGCGAGCTCGCTGGGCGGCGGCGCCTGGTGGGTTTGGCCCGCTCCGGCCGCGGGCCCCGCCTCCGGCGCGACCGCCGTGGCGAGGCGCGGCGACTTCAAGATCAGCGTGGCGGAGCAGGGCGCCTTCGCCGCGAAGGAGTCGGTCCCGATCAAGATCCACATGGAGGGCTTCCACAACCAGCTCACGATCATGAAGGTGTCCGACTCGGGCTCCTTCGTGAAGAAGGGCGACGTGGTCCTCGAGCTCGACGCTTCGGAGCTCCTCCAGCAGAAGCAGCAGGCCGAGGTCGACGTCCAGACGGCGACGAACGACGTCGTGCAGGCCACGCAGGACCTGAACATCCAGCTGCTGCAGAACCGCATCGACCTCGAGCGGGCGCAGTACAGCTGGGACGCCGCAGTGCTCAAGCTCAAGAAGTACCAGGAGCTCGAGGCGCCGAAGCTCATCAAGGAGGCCGAGGCGAAGATCCGCGAAGCGGTCAACTCCCGCGAGGAGATGACGACCAACCACAAGTTCCTCCTCGACATGAAGAAGGAGGACCTGGTGTCCGACGCCGAGGTGCGGCGCGCGGAGCTGGCGGCGAAGAAGGCGGAAAGCGACCTCGAGATCGCGGAGCTGGCCCTCCAGCTCATGAAGAAGTTCGAGCACCCCCTGGAAGCCAAGCGGCTGGCGAACGAGGTGACCGACACGAAGTCCTTCCTGGACGGGAAGAAGTCGGCCACCGAGGCCCTGAGCGCGCAGAAGCGCTCGGCCCTGCTCCGGGCCGAGAGCTCGCTCAAGCAGAAGAAGACCATGCTGGACAAGCTCACGAAGGACATGGACCAGACGGTGATCCTGGCGCCGGTCGACGGCATCGTCCTCTACGGCGACGCGAGCCAGGGGCGCTTCTTCGGCCGGCAGTTCACGGTCGCCGTCGGCGAGAAGGTGAACCCCCACTTCACCCTGCTGACCATCCCGGACCTCTCCGCGTTCAAGGTCAAGCTCGGCGTCAGCGAGGCGGACGTGAACAAGCTGAAGCCCGGCCTCTCGGTGACGATCCGGCCCGAGGCGCTGCCCGACGCGGTCATGACGGGGACGATCAAGTCGGTCGGCTCGGTCCCCAGCCCGCGCGACGACTGGACGATGGACCCCACCCGGAGCCGCTTCGACGTGGACATCGCGGTCGACGGCGTCGATCCCCGCCTCAAGCCCGGCATGAAGGGGCGCGTCGACATCGCCGTGGACGAGGTGAAGGGCGTGATCTACGTCCCCCTCGACGCGGTCTTCGAGAAGGACGGGAAGACCTTCTGCTACGTGATGGGCGGCTCGAAGCCCGACGAGCGCAAGGTGAAGGTGGGCCGCACGTCGGCCGACTTCGCGGAGATCGCGGAAGGCCTCGCCGAGGGCGAGAAGGTCGCGCTCTTCGATCCCACCAAGAAATGACCGAGACAATCGTCCGACTGGACCGCCTGAACCGCACGTACCGCAAGGGCGAAGATTCGGTCGTCGCGCTCCGCGACGTCTCGCTCGAAATCGCGCGCGGCGAGTACGTCGCCATCATGGGCCCCTCGGGCTCGGGCAAGTCGACGATGCTCCACCTGCTCGGCCTCCTCGACCAGCCGACCTCGGGCTCCTACCAGCTGGACGGGCGCGAGGTCGCGGGGCTCGACGACGACGACCGCTCGCAGTTCCGCAACCGCGCGATCGGGTTCATCTTCCAGTCCTTCAACCTGTTCCCCCAGCTCGACGTGGTCGAAAACGTCGAAGTCCCGATGCTCTACGCGGGGGTTCCCGCGGCGGCGCGGCGGGCGCGGGCGGAGCAATTGGTCGAGACCGTCGGGCTCACGAAGCGCCGCAGCCACCGCCCCAGCGAGCTGTCCGGCGGCGAGATGCAGCGGGTGGCGATCGCGCGGGCGCTGGCGAACGAGCCGGTGCTGATCCTCGCCGACGAGCCGACGGGCAACCTGGACACCGCGACCGCGGAAGTCATCGCGACGATGCTGGACGACCTGCACAAGAAGGGCGCGACCATCGTCATGGTGACGCACAACCCCGAGCTGGGCCGCCGCACCAGCCGCGTCGTCCGCATCCGCGACGGGGTGCTGCAGTGAACGTCGCCGAGACCGCCAAGCTCGCCTTGCGGAGCCTCCTGCTCCAGAAGTTCAGGGCCCTGCTCACGGCGCTGGGGATCGTGATCGGCGTCGCGGCCGTGATCGCGATGCTCTCGATCAGCGAAGGGGCGCGGCGCGAGGCGCTGGAGCAGGTGCGCGTGATGGGCGTGAACAACGTCCGGGTCCGCAGCGTGAAGCCGGTCATCAACGAGCGGAAGAAGCAGGACCAGGCGGACCAGGGGGGCTGGATCTCGCGCTACGGGGTGACGCCGCCCGAGCTGGAGCACCTGCGGCTCCTCTCGCCGGAGATCGAGGCGATCGTCCCGCTCCGCGAGGTCCGCAAGGATGTCTGGGCGCGCGACGTGAAGACCGACATCCGCGTGGTGGGGACGACGCCGGAGCTGATGGGCGTGCTGGACTACCGGCCGGAGGCGGGGCGCTTCCTCTCGGCGCTCGACCAGCGCGACGCGAGGTCGGTGGCCGTGCTGGGCGCGGAGGCGCGCCGCAAGCTCTTCCGCACCCGGCCCTGGGCGGGCGAGGACGTCAAGGTGGGCGACCACTACTTCCGCGTCATCGGCGTGATGGAGGAGAAGCCCGGCAAGGCGCAGGCGGCCGACCTGAACAACCAGATCTACGTGCCCTACTCGACCGTCATGTCGGTCTACGGCCCGCTCTCGATGAAGGGCGGGCAGGGCAGCTTCGAGGCGATCTCGGTGGAGGTCGACGAAGCCATCGTGCGGGTGAAGGGGGAGGACGAGATCCCCGCGGTGGACCGGACGGTGCGACGGGCGCTGGAGCGGACCCATCCCGACGGCGACTTCGAGGTGGTGGTGCCCCTGGAGCTGCTCAAGCAGAAGCAGAAGACCCAGCGGACCTTCACCATCGTGATGGCGTCGATCGCGGCCCTCTCGCTGCTGGTGGGCGGGCTGGC
>JACQFK010000213.1 GCA_016200125.1 Planctomycetota bacterium | reverse complement strand
TTCCTGGTCCTCGTGATGATCCCGCTCGCCACGACCGAGATCTGCACCGACGGCTGGATCACGAGCATCATGGAAGGCATCGCGAAGGACACCGCGACCGGGAAAGACAAGTTCCACCCGGGCTGGATCCTGGTGTACACCTCGGCGATCATGATGGTCCTGCGATTCTTCGCGGGACCGATCGTTCACAAGCTCTCCCCGCTGGGGCTGCTCACCGTCAGCTCGGTCCTGGCGATCGGGGGGCTCCTCCTCCTGTCGAGCGCGGCCGGCGCGATGATCTTCATCGCCGCGACGCTGTACGGCTTCGGCAAGACGTTCTTCTGGCCCACGATGCTGGGGGTCGTGTCCGAACAGACGCCGAAGGGCGGCGCCCTGACGCTGAACGCCATCAGCGGCATCGGGATGCTGGCGGTCGGCACGCTCGGCTTCCCCTACATCGGCGCGCTCCAGGCCGACAAGCAGATCCAGGCCGTGGTCGCGACCGACGCGGCCAAGAAGGCCCCGGGGCTCGTGGAGAACGGCCATCTGACGGCCGTCGTCGACAAGAGCATCTACGAAGTCATCAAGTACAAGACCATCGACGACGCGAAGCTCGGCGCCGCGATCGCGAAGCTCCCGGCGGCCGACCAGAAGGCGGCGAGCGATTCGATCGGCAGCGCGCGGGGCGCCAGCAACCAGGGGGCCCTGGGCAACATGGCCCTCTTCCCCATGCTCATGCTGGGCAGCTACATCGCCCTGCTGCTCTACTTCAAGGGCAAGGGCGGCTACAAGCCGGTCCAGCTGGCCACGGCGCCGCCGGAACCGAAGCCGGCCTAAAACCTCCGAGTCAGAGACAGAACAACGGGCGCGTGAAGAACGCGCCCGTTTTCTTTTCCCCCTCAAATTGCTTGGACATCGCGCGGACGGCTGGCTCATAATCCTTCCCTGGGCGATCGGGGCTGGGGATTCTGGACCTTCTAGCGGAGCATTCAACATGGTGAACAGGAACCGTCTGCTGTGGGCCGGCTTCATGGCCATCTTCGCGGCGGGGGTGGGCTTCGCCATCCGGGGCGGCATCTTCGACAACTGGAAGGCCGAGTTCGGCTTCACCGACCAGCAGCTCGGGGCGATCGGCGGCGCCGGCTTCACCGGGTTCTGCTTCGGCATCATCCTCGGCGGCGTCATCGCCGACAGGATCGGCTACGGCAAGCTCGTCTTCGTCGCCTTCGTGCTGCATATCCTCTCCGCCGTCATCACCTTCGCCGCGAGCCCCTCGATGTCCCAGCACACCGCCTACCTGACCCTCGTGTGGGGCATGTTCATCTTCTCCTATGCCAACGGCACCCTCGAGGCGGTCTGCAACCCGGTGGTCTCCACGCTCTTCCCCGAAAACCGGACGCACTACCTGAACATCCTCCACGCGAGCTGGCCGGGCGGCATGATCCTGGGAACGATCGCGGGCTGGATCCTCGACGATGCCTATGAAGTCCACTGGAAGATCCAGCTCAGCCTCTACCTCGCCCCCACGGTCCTCTACGGCGTGATGTTCATGGGACAGAAGCAGCCCGCTTCCGAGGCCTCCGAGAAGGGGCTGAGCCTGGGCGAGATGTTCAAGGACGTCGGCGTCCTGGGCGGCCTGGTCGCCTGCTTCCTCCTGGCGCTGTTCTTCAACGGGCCGCTGGGGCTGGATCAGACCTCCTCCTACGCCATCGCCCTGGTCCTCCTGGTCGGGCTGGGCTTCCTCACGCGGACCAAGACCAGCCTCTCGATGGATTCCCTCGCGGCCCTCGTCGTCTGCACCCTCATCGCGATCTATTTCCAGCAGGCCCTCAGCCTTCCGCTGCTCTCGGTCATGATCATCGGCGGCGCGCTGCTGCTGGCCCTGGGCAAGGTCATGAGCTGGGCGGTGGGCGCGTTCCTGCTCTTCGTCCTCTTCGTCGCCCACATGCTGGTCGGCGCCGTCGAGCTGGGCACGGACGGCTGGATCCAGAACATCACCGGCAACCTGCTGATCTCCTGGCAGGGCAAGGCGCTGTTCATCTGGACCAACGTCATCATGTTCTCCCTCCGCTTCTGCGCCCACTTCATCGAAAAGAAGCTCAAGCTGTCGCCCGTGGGCATCCTCCTGACCTGCGCCTGCCTGGCCGTGGTCGGCCTGCTCCTGGCGAGCCGGATCGATTCGTTCGGCTTCGCGCTGCTGGCGCTCGGCATCTACGCGGTCGGCAAGACCTTCTACTGGCCGACCCAGCTCGCCGTCATCGGCGACCGCTTCCCGCGCACCGGCGCCGTCGCCATCAGCATGACCGCCGGCATCGGCATGCTCTCGGCGGGCCTCATCGGCTCGGTCGGGCTCGGCTACGCCAAGGACCGCTTCGCCAGCGAGGCGCTCCAGAAGGCCGATCCCGCCCTCTTCAGCCAGGTGAAGGCCGACAAGTCCGGGAAGTTCCTCTTCTTCGGGGACATCTTCGGCCTCGACGGCAAGAAGGTGGGCGACGTGAACGAGCGTCTCGGGGCCAAGCGCAAGGAGCTGGCCAAGAGCGGCGTCAGCGACCCCAAGGCGGCCTACGACAAGGTCGATCCGAACGACCGCAAGATCCTCGAGGCCAACATCGCGGGGGACCGGAACACGCTGGTCGCGGATGCGTTCATCCCGTCGATGATGGCGCTGATCTACCTGGGCATCCTGCTCTACTTCAAGACCATCGGCGGGTACAAGGCAGTGAAGATCGACGGGGACGCCGCGCCGCCGGCCTAGTCTAACGGCCCGGCGGACGGACGCCCGTGCCCTTGCGGCCCGTGAGCGCGTCGCCCAGGTCGGCCCGCGCCCTCTCCCCCAGCGCCTGCAGGCGGCGGACGACCTCGGGATGGCCCGCGGAGACGTCCAGCGTCTCGCCGGGATCCGTGCGCAGATCATAGAGCGCGGGCGGCGCGGGCACGACCTCGTAGCCGTGGCGGCTCGCGATCCCGCGGATGCCCGACATCTCCATCGACTGAGGCTTCATGTTCTCGAAATTCGCCGGCTT
Organism: Planctomycetota bacterium; assembly: GCA_016200125.1. The sequence continues at coordinate 4,211 of JACQFK010000213.1, read as the reverse complement.
GCCGTCCGACCGCGGCGGCCCCGCGGGCGTGAGGTACTCGTGGGCGAAGTGGAATTTCCAGTCCCCGGCCCGCACCGCCTGCAGTTCCTCGCCCGCATAGAAGAAGAGCGCCTCGTGCGGCGTCCGCGCGCCCGGCCGGCCCTCGAAGATCGGCAGGATGTCGAGCCCGTCGATCGTGCGGTCCGGGAGCGTCGCGCCGGCCAGCCCCGCCAGCGTCGGCAGCAGATCGATCGACATCAGCGGCTCGCGGCATACGGATCCCGCGGGCGTCCGCCCCGGCCAGCGGAGAAGGCAGGGCGAGCGCATCCCGCCCTCCCAGGCCGTCAGCTTCCCCTCGCGGAAGGGCTCGGCGCGGCCTGCGCGGGCGCCGTAGGACAGGAAGGGCCCGTTGTCGGAGAAGAAGAGGACGAGGGTCCGGTCGTCGACGCCGTTCGACTTCAGCGCCGCCAGGATCTCGCCGACCGAGGCGTCGAGCTCCTCGATCACGTCGCCGTAGAGCCCCCGTTCCGAGCGCCCGCGGAACGCATCGGACGCGTGGATGGGCACGTGCGGCATGATGTGCGGCACGTAGAGGAAGAAGGGGCGCGCGCGGTTCCGCTCGATGAACCCGACCGCGTGGTCGGTGATCCGGCGCGTGAAGAGCCTCTGGTCGGGATCGCGCTCGACCACCTGTTCCCCCTCATAGAGCGGGAGCGGCGGCAGGCCGCGCATCGTCGGATGCAGCGGCCCGTTGTCGTTCGAATAGGGGATGCCGAAGAACTCGTCGAAGCCGTGGCGCGTGGGCATGAACTTGGGAAGGCAGCCGAGATGCCACTTGCCGAAGGCCGCCGTCGCATAGCCGCGCGAGCGGCAGAGCTGCGGGAGCAGGATCTCGTCCTCGTGGATCCCGATCGGGCTCTGGTGATTGAGCGCGCCGTGCAGGCCCACGCGGTTGGGGTAGCAGCCCGTCATCAGCGCGGCGCGCGACGCCGTGCAGACCGCCTGCGCAACGTAGAAGTCGGTGAAGCGCATCCCCTCCCGCGCCATGCGGTCGAGGTTCGGCGTCCGGATCCCCTTCCCTCCGAAGCAGCCGACGTCGGCGTAACCCTGGTCGTCGGTGAGGATGAGGACGAGGTTCGGCGGCCGCTCGCCGGCCGTCCGCTCCGTCGCACAGGACGCCAAGAGCAGCCCGAGGAGCAGCGCCCGTTTCATGACTTCTTTACGCCGAGTCCGAGCAGGACGGCGCCGATGACGACGACTTCCTCGCCGAGCGCGGAGGGGATGACCTCGTAGGACTGCGCGAAGGGCTGGAACGCGAAGCGATCCTGGAGCGCCTGGCGCAGCGGCGTCCACCAGAGATCGCCCATCAGCGAGACCCCGCCGCCGACGATGAAGCGCTCCGGATGCAGCAGGGCCAGCACGTTGCCGATGCCGATCGCCAGCGCCTCGGCCGACTCCTCGACCACGCGCCGCGCGGCCGCGTCGCCCTTCGCCGCGAGCGCCGCGACCTCGGCCCCCGTCAGCTCGCGGCCGAGCCGGCGGCTGCCCCGCTTCCCGATCGACCAGCCGCTCGCCACGTGCTCCAGCTTGTCGGGCTTCCCGGTATCGGGATCGGGCACCCAGGTGTGGCCGATCTCGCCGGCGCCCAGCCCCTGTCCCACGTCGGGCGCGCTGTCGACGACCAAGCCGCCGCCCACGCCGCTCCCGACGGTGATGTAGAAGATCCGCCTCAGCCCCTTCCCCGCGCCGAGCGTCGCCTCCGCGAGCGCCGCGGTCTTGGCGTCGTTCTGCAGGACGACGGGAACCTCGACCTTCTTCTGCAGCCAGTCGCGGAGGGGAAAGTCGGCCCAGCCGTCGATCTGGTGGGAGACCAGGATGCGGCCCCGCTTGGAGTCGACGGGCCCGCCAAAGCCGACGCCCAGGCCCGCGAGGTCCTTCGGGGAGCAGCCGGCCTTCGAGACGACCTCCTCGACCAGCGCGGGGATCTGCTCGCGGATGCCGGAGCCGCCTTTGGAGGGATCGACGGTCCGGCGGGCGAGCGCGACCAGCTTGCCGTCGCGGAGCCCGATCCCGGCCTGGAGCTTGGTGCCGCCGATTTCAATCCCGACCGCCAGGCTCATGCGATCGTTTTGAATTTCTCGTAGAGGGTGTCGAGCAGGTAGTGAAAGAGCACGCTGTGGACCGATTCCACCGCGCCCATGTTGTAGGAGGGCACGTGGACGTTGTGATGGGCCGTCTTCTTGAGCTTGCCGCCGTCGTAGCCGGTCACGCCGAGCGTCTTCATCCCGTGAGCTGCTCGACAAAGACCCGGTCGTAGCTCGTGTCGTTGCCCCAGGCGAGGATGTAAGGCGTGTTGTCGGTCAGGCTCATCACCTTGAGCCGCTTCTGCTTCTCGAAGTCGTGGAGCGTGCCCTTGCCCAGGTCCTCGCAGAGGTGCGAGGCGTTGGCGCCGCTGCCGCCGTTGCCGATGATGAACACGTACTTCTCGTTGACGTAGGCCTCCGTGAGGAGGTCGACCATGGTCTGCACCTGCTTGGGATCGACCTTCTTGAGAAGCTCGCTGAAATCAGTGAGGTAGTGATCGAGTCCGTTCCAGACGGTTTGCATGAATCCTCCTATGACCCAATCATCATAGGAAAACCGGAGCCGGAGAGCAACGGGGGCCCCCGCTCAGCGCGCCAGGAACTTCACGCAGACGGGCTTCGGCACCGAGACCTCGTGGCCCGCGGGCTTGGGCATCCCGGTCTTCTCGTCGATCTTGAAGACCACGATGTTGTTCGAGCCCTGGTTCGCCGCGATCAGGATCTTGCCCGTCGGATCGACGCCGAAGTTGCGCGGGGTCTTGCCGCCGCTGGGCGCGTGGCCGGCCGCCGTGAGCTTGCCGGTCGCCTCGTCGACGTGGAAGACGGCGACCGAGTCGTGGCCGCGGTTCGAGACGTAGACGAACTTGCCGCTCGGGTGGACCTGGCACTCCGCGGTGGAGTTGCCCTTGACCGGCTCGGGCAGCGTGCTGAGCGCCTGGACGTGCTTGAGGGCGCCCTTGTCGGCGTCGTAGGTGAAGACGTTGACCGTCGAATTGATCTCGCCGCAGCAGTAGACGTACTTCCCGCTCGGGTGGAAGGCGAAATGGCGGGGGCCGGAGCCGGGCGGCAGGTCCGCGGAGGGCGGATCGTTGGCCGTCATCGTCCCCTTCTCGGGATCGAGCTTGTAGACCATGATCTTGTCGATGCCGAGGTCGGCCGCGAGGGCGAACTTGTTGTCGGGAGAGACGTTGATGGAGTGGGCGTGCGGCCCCGCCTGGTTGCCCTTGTTGATGCTGGACCCGGTGTGCTGGACGAAGGTCGCGGCCTCGGAGAGCTTGCCGTCGGCGCCCACGGGGAGCGACGCGATGCTGCCGCCGCCGTAGTTGGCGACGAGCACGACCTTGCCGGTCTTGTCGGCCGTGACGTAGCAGGGGCCGTTGCCGACCGACGACTGCAGGCTGAGCTGGGTGAGAGCGCCCGACTTCTCGTCGATGGAGAAAGAGGCCACCGCGCCGCCCTTCTTGCCGGGGAGCGCGGCCTCACCGATCGCGTAGAGGAATCTCTTGTCGGGCGAGATCGCGACGAAGGACGGGTTGGCCACGCCGGAGGCGCCGCCCGCCGCCGTGAGCGCGCCGGTCGAGAGGTCGATCTTGAAGTGGTGGATGCCGTTGTCCTTCGCATCCGCATAGGAGCCGATGTAGACGGACATCGTGTCGGCGGCCGGATCGGCGGCGACGCCCGGCACGAACGACGACAAGATTGCGAAAGACGCGAGCAGAAGGCGCTTCATGGTCAATCTCCCTATGGGTAAACCCGCATTCTCCTTACGCCCGGGGCGAAGGAGAAGTGAAACGAAACAAACCGTTTGTTTCATTGCAGTACAACGAAGCAAACCGTTTGAATCGTTTCAATGCAACGAAATAAAACGGTTTGTTTCGTTTCACACGGCGCGGGTGAGGCCGCCGTCGACGACCAGGGCGGCGCCGGTGATGTAGGCGGCCTGCTTCGAGCAGAGAAAGGCGACCGTCGCGCCGATCTCGTCGGGTTCGCCGAGCCGGCCCGCCGGGATCTCGCGGGCCTTCTCCTCGAGCACCCGCTCGACCGGGATCCCCTCCTTCTCGGAGCGGACCTGGGCGAGCTCGACCGTCCGGTCGGTGCGGATCGAGCCCGGCAGGATGCTGTTGATCGTGATCCCCTGCGGCGCGAGCT
>JACQFK010000207.1 GCA_016200125.1 Planctomycetota bacterium | reverse complement strand
GCGCACGCAGGCGGTGCTGCGCGCGCCCTCGGTGCACGAGAAGGCGCGGCACTAACTGCATCCAATTTGAGTCGTGAGCAGGGACCGTTAGACACAAGGAACACGAAGAACAAGGAGCGGGTCAGACAGGATCCGTCTCCTGGGGTCCCTCCGGAATCTCCTGCTTTTCCCCGTGTCTTCCGTGTCCCTCGTGCTGAGGAGGTTGCTCACGTCCCGGCTTGGACCCCTTGAAAGCCTCAGGCCGTGAAGGTAGCGCTTTCATTTCACTGCCAATGCCTATGGGCCTGAATGACCTGCTGCAATCGGTCTGCTTCCTCTTCTCCGTAGAGCTCCTCCATCATGGCCAGGAAGCGGATGATCAAGCGTTCGCGCGGCATCACCTGGGTCATTTCCGAAAGGAAACGCTCTTCGAGAATCTTCCGGTCGAATCCGACAGCAGCCGCCGCGGTCTTGATGTGTTCCGCATCCTTGTCTTCGAACCGGACGACTTTCATGAGCGCCCAGTCGTGTTTCTCGGGCAGCAGGACTCTAAGGTGTCGCAGCCCCGGCAGTTTCAATCGCTGGAGGCGGCTCTCATATCCGCAAGGTGCGTCGAAGACCGAGGCTCGACCCAGCGGTATGGCCAAACCCGTTTCGCGTCCGGCGGCTTCGGCGGCTTCCCCAAGAGCAGCGACGCTGTTCGCGGTATCGATGTCGATGGTGCCGCCCTGGGCGCCGTACGAGAGAATCGCAGCGGCGCCTCCGATGATCACCAGAGTGGATGCTTCGGAGGCGTGGCCGTCCAGCGCCTTCAGGTAGGAGTGAAGGTCCTCTCGTGTGAATCGCTTCATGTTTTCGGCACGAACTTGTCAAAGTGACTTCGAAAGCTTGAAAGGCCGGTATTCATTCTGAAGAACCAGTTCCTCGCAAGCTCGGGCGTATTCGCTTCCGCCAGGCTTTGTGCCCGCTTCCCCCGGGTCACCCTGAAGAAGTCCTGTCCCCTTCGCACTCTCGAATCATGGAGTCCTTTGGCGAAGTCCAGGAGCGTTGCATCGTCGAGCAATGTCGCCGTGAGCGACAGAAGGAATCCGAGCGCCCTTTTCTGGCCCAGACGCCGTCCCAGGATGACCAGGCGATCCAGGTGTGCCCGGGCACGATTCCTGGCGAGGACGACGGGCCAGACCTGCGCAATGTCCGGATCACGTCGGGCGAGTTCGACGCCGTACGCAAGAGTCTCCTCGAGCGGCAGCGGCTGCGCGGGCTGAACCTGCTTTGCGAGTCCGGCTCCCCAGGACTTGAGGTTCGCGTAGATGTCATCGTCCGTCGGCTGCTTCCCGCCCTCGGGTCCAGCGACCTCCAGCAGAGCTGCCAGCTTCCGGGCGGCCGGATTCTTCATGTCCCACGCGCAAAGAAGGGATCTGCCGGCTGCCTGCGTCCGCAGGAGACCCAATTCCTTCATCCGCATGACTTCCCGGTGGGCGTTGGAGTAGGAGACTCCGGCCCTCCGGGCAAGCTCGCGGACGCTGAGGGGACCGTCTTGGGAGTGAAGCGTTTTCCACACTTCCCGCCGGGCTGTGGACGGAACGAGGTATTCCAGCAGCATATATCTATTCAATAGATCATATGATCCAATAACAAGATATATCTTACCGGCTGAGAATGCAAGGCTCCCTTCAGTCGGGGTCGATGCCTGCGGGGCAGCGGGCGGAGAGGCGCTGCCGGCTACTCCTCCGTGAATCGGGCAATCCGGGCACCGGGCGAGAGCTTCCTGTTCTGTTCGAGAATCTGGCCGAGGATGGCCTGATGAATCATGAGGTCCGTCACCTCGATGTTCTCAACCTCCAGCTTTCCGCCGACCGCGGGAGGCAACTTGTATCCGTAGCATTCCCCTTCTTTCGGGTGAATGCCCCGCTCCCGCAGAAGGAGGACCAGTCCGGCCATGAACCACTCATCGAGATTCCTCTGAAGACCGGCTTTTTCCTCAAACTCGGTTCGAGAGGCGGCCACGGGTTTCAATTCCCCTGCGATCGCGTCCAGGAAGTGAATCGCGCCGTCGTCGGCCTCCAGGAACCAATCACCGAAGGAGGTCATGGCGACGGGCACAAAATGCCTTCCCCTCAGGATCCAGCCCCAGGGGGAAAGAAGTCGGTCGCAATCCTGATGAGTCACGTCCAGAGCCATGTCACGCCAGTGCATCATCTCGCGCACCTAGGAATGGGAATCGTTCACCTGAATGCGGCGACCCACCCAATGACACTAGCACCGAATCCGGCATCCCGAGTTCGGAATCCGGAATCCGAGGGAATCCGGAATGGATCACCCCGCTGGGAGGAGCCTTCCGGATTCCCTGGATTTGTGATGCCGGATTCTGGATTCCACGGCTTCAGACACAACCCAAGGGAGCCGTGATCGAGCCCATCGGACGCATTTCTCACTCAGCGTGTATAATTTCCCCGATGACCCCCGAGTGCCGGGCCACGCTCGACAAGTACCGGGAATCCCCGCGGCCGCTCGATCCCCATCTCCTGGCGCGGCTGCGAGCTCTCCAGAACTTCCATTGGGCCTGGACCCGGCGCCGAGACCGCCTCACGCTCAAGCTCGGCATCGCCGCGGGCGTCCTTGCCGCCGTCGGAATCGCGGAAGTGATCTTGACGCCCGGCCACATCGTCCTTCCCATCGCCGGGCTCGCCGGCCTGGCGGCCGTCGGCGCGCGCGTCCAGTTCCTCAACGCGCGGCAGCGCGAATTCCTCCGCCTCGCCCGCGAGGGCCACAGCCTCCTCGCCTACGTGGTCATGGCCAACACCGCGCTCTTCGAGCCGGGCGACGAGCTCCGGCCCGCCGCCGTCGTCATCAGCGCCGATGAGCAGCATCGCTTCGACGAAGCGTACCTCTCCGGCCAGGCCGCCAAGCTCTGGGCGCTCCGGGGAATGGAGGCCTGCCCTTCGCCCGACCAGCAGGAGGTCTGGGCCTTCATGCGGAATGACTTTTCGATCGGCCTTCGCCACGTCCCCCAATCCCTGGCCGGGGACGACCTCACCTACCTAGGCCACCTGATCGTCGATCCCGCCGCCCTTCCGGGCCGCTGCCTGAAGGACAAGGCGCTGCCCGTTCTGATGGCGGCCCCGAAGATCGCCCTTACGGTCGCCCTGCTTCACGTCTGACGCCGGCCGCCCGCTTCGCGACCTCGCCGGCGGCGCGCAGCACCCGCTCGATCTCCTTCCCCTCGGGCCGTCCCTCGAGCCGGATCCGAAGGCCCTTGGCGTCCAGCGCCAGCTCGACCCTCGGATTCGGCAGCTTCTCCAGGCCGAGCGTGTCCTTTCTCTTCCGGTCGAGCGACGCCAGCGCCACCTCTTGGAGCGTGGTCACGTGATGGCGGACGTCGGTGTCGAGCCACTCCGACGCGAAGCGCGCCGGCGCGCCCAGCACGCTGAAGGAGGCCTCGAAAGGGGGATCCTCGGTGACGACGAGCTCGCCCCGGAAGCGCCGCTGCTCCCGGTCCGAGAACCCGCGCGTCCGGATCCAGACCCGGCCGGCGGGCGCGATCCGGAACTCCAGCGTCGTGGCGCCCGTCCATGCAGAGTAGGCGAAGAAGGCGGCCGCGCCGTCGATTGAGAAGCGGACGCCGGGCTTCAGGACCAGCGCGCCCAGCAGGCCCCGCCCGCCGTAGGCCGCCGTCGTCCGCCGGAGGTCCCCCAGGAAGCGGAACCATTCGCGGACGGCAATCGCGTAGCCCAGGACCGCCAGCGGACCCAGAACGGCCCAGACGACCCACATCGGGATGCCGAGCGCCTGGAGCAGCTTGACGATCGCGTGGATCACTGGAGGGAACTATATCGCATCCTCTCGGGTATGATCTACCCGATGAGCGTCCCCGCGATCATCGGTTTCGCCGCCGCGGCCGTCGCCGGCCTGCTCCTGGCCGGCCTCGTCGCGCTTTATATCCACGACCGCTGGATCTCGAAGGACAACATCCTCCGCAACTTCCCCGTGATCGGCCGCTTCCGCTACTCCCTCATCGAGATGGGGCCCAAGCTGCGGCAGTACATCGTGGCCGACAACAACGAGGAGCTGCCCTTCAACCGCGACGAGCGCGACTGGATCGCCCGCTCGGCCGACGGCGAGAACAACTACTTCGGCTTCGGCACCGACGACCAGCTCCTCGCGATCGGCTACCCCATCATCAAGCACGCCGTGTTCCCCTACGGCGAGACCAGCTTCGCCGGCTCCGCCCACGATCTCCTGCACGAGGTGCCCTCGGCCCGTACCCTCGGCGAGCAGCACAACCGGCCCAGGGCCTGGAAGCCCTCGTCGATCGTCAACATCTCGGCCATGAGCTTCGGCGCCCTCGGCTCGCACGCGATCGAGGCCCTCAACCGCGGCGCCAAGCTCGCGAACTGCTACCACAACACCGGCGAGGGCGGCATCTCGCCCTATCACCGCCAGGGCGCGGACCTGATCTACCAGATCGGCACCGGCTACTTCGGCTGCCGCGACCTGGACGGGAAATTCTCCCTGGAGAAGCTCGTCGCGAACGTCTCCGCCACGCCGACCGTCCGTGGGATCGAGGTCAAGCTCTCGCAGGGCGCCAAGCCCGGGAAGGGCGGCGTGCTTCCCGGCCACAAGGTGACGGAGGAGATCGCGAAGATCCGCGGCGTCCTGGCCGGCCAGGACTGCATCAGCCCCAACAGCCACAGCGCGTTCTCGGACATCGACGGCCTGATCCGCTTCGTGGAGCAGATCGCGGCCGCGACCGGGCTTCCGGTGGGGATCAAGTCGGCCGTCGGCCACACGGCGTTCTGGACCGACCTCGCCCGGGCGATGAAGTCCTCGGGGAAGGGGCCCGACTGGATCACGATCGACGGCGGCGAGGGCGGCACGGGCGCCGCGCCCATGGTGTTCACCGACCACGTCTCGCTCCCCTTCCGCGTGGCCTTCCCCCGCGTCTACCGCGCCTTCCTCCAGGAGGAGATGGCGGACCGGGTGACCTGGGTCGCGTCGGCGAAGCTCGGCTTCCCGGACCGGGCGATCGTGGCGATCTGCCTCGGCGCCGATCTCATCAACATCGCGCGCGAGTCGATGCTCTCGATCGGCTGCATCCAGGCCCAGCGCTGCCACACGGGGCTGTGCCCGACGGGCGTCGCCACGAACGACCCCCGCCTGCAGGACGGCCTGCTTCCCGAGCACCAGGCCCAGCGCTTCGCCCGCTACCTGAAGTCCTTCCGGAACGAACTGATGGCGATCACCCACGCCTGCGGCTACCAGCACCCGGAGGAGTTCACGGCGGAGGACGTGGAGATCTCGACCGGCCCCGCGCAGTTCAAGACCCTGCGCGAGCTGGAGGGCTACACTCCCAGGCGTTCGAAGGCCAAGGCCTAGGACGCTGCGGGCTTCTCCTCGAAGCGGTCGGCCTTGCGCAGGGCGGGGAAGAGGCCCATCCAGGCCAGCACCACCGCGACCGTGCCCACGCCGCCGATGACGATGGCCCGCGAGGCGCCCCACCATTTCGCGGTCAGGCCCGACTCGGCCTCCCCCAGCTCGTTCGACGTGTTGATGAAGACCATCGAGACCGCGCTGACGCGGCCGCGCATGGCGTCGGGGGTGGCCACCTGGATGAGCGTGTGGCGGACCGTCACGCTGAGCATGTCGGCGGCGCCCGAGATCACCAGGAGGGCCACGGTCAGGGGGAAGTTCGTCGAAAGGCCGAAGCCGATCGTCGCGAGGCCGAAGACGGCGACGCCGCCGAAGAGCCAGGCACCGATCCGTTCGCGGAGCGGTCTCAGCGTGATCGCGAGGGCCATGAGGCCCGCGCCGACGGCCGGCGCGCTCCTCAGGATGCCCAGCACATGGGGGCCGCTGGCGAAGGTCTTCTGCGCGAGGACGGGAAGCAGGGCGGTGGCGCCGCCCAGGAGGACCGCGAAGAGGTCCAGCGAGAGGGCGCCGAGCAGCCGCTTGTCGTTCCAGACGTAGCGGACGCCGGCGGTGAAGGCGCGCTCGAAAGGCTCGTCGGTCGGCGAGGGCAGCGGCCGCGCGCGCAGCAGGGCGAAGAGCAGGAACGCGAGGACGAAGAGCACGGCGGCCGTCGCGTAGACGCGCTCCGGGCTGTTCTGCCCATAGAGAAAGCCGCCGGCGGCGGGGCCGATCACGGTGGAGAGCTGGAAGACGCTCAGGTGGAGCACGATGGCGGTGGGGAGGATCGAGGCCGGCACCAGCGCGGGCAGGAAGGCGTGCCCCGCGGGGGCGCTGAAGGCGCGGATCAGCCCCAGGGCGCCGCAGGCGGCGTAAATCACGACCAGGGAGGGGCGGGGCGCGAGCGCCTCCCAGGCCAGCAGCCCCGCGGCGGCCGCGTTCGCCAGCGCGCAGACCATGATGATGCCCCGCCGGTTGAGGCGGTCGGCCACGTGGCCGGCGGGCAGCGAGAAGATGAAGTTGGGGAGGAACTGCGCGAAGCCGATCATGCCCAGGTGGAAGGGGTCGTTCGTCAGGCGGAGGACCTGCCACTGGAGGGCCAGGATGACGAACTGGCCGGCCATGATCAGCAGGACGCGGGCCGCCTGGTAGAGGGTGAATTCGCCGTGGCGGAAGGGGGAGAGCGCGGAGGGGGGAGCGTCCATGGTCAGGCGGGCTTGGGCTGCGTGCGGGCGGCCCTGGTGGCCGCCGCGGTGTCCATCGACGTCACCGGGTCGATGAAGATCCAGCAGACGGCGCCGAGGGCGAAGACGCCCGAGGACATGTAGAACGCGACGTTGAAGTCGTGGTACTTCTGGAGCAGGGAGCCGACCACGTAGGAGCCGAAGGCTCCGCCCAGGTTGCCCATCATGTTCATGCTGCCGGAGAAGGTGCCCGCGAAGCGGCCGCCCACGTCGATGCAGGTGCTCCAGGAGACGGGGATGACGAAATCGCAGAGAAAGCTGGCCAGGCCGAGCGCGCCGATCACCAGCACGGGGTCGTCGATGCGCGTGGGCACCAGCATGACGATCGCCGCGATGGCGAAGCCGTTGCCGGCCATCATCCGCCGCGTCCGCGTGAGGCTTCCCGTGAGGCGGACCAGCCAGGAGGTCGACGCGGCGGTGCAGAAGGAGCCGATGCCGCCCATGAAGAGCGGGAAGCCCGCCAGGAGCGCGCGCAGCAGCGGATTCATCTCGGGGTACTTCATCTTCAGGTAGGTCGGGAACCAGGTGATGTAGAAGTACCAGGCCCAGCTGAAGCAGAAGTACTGGAGCCAGATGAGCCAGGTCGTGCGGGCCCCCAGGAAGCGGCCCCAGGGGACGTCGCCGTGGCCCCCCGTGAGGTGGGCGTTCTCCTTGAGGATCCTCCGCTCCGCGTCGTTCGTCTTCGGATGGGACATCGGATCGTCCCGGTACCAGAGCCAGAAGGCGACGGCCCAGGCCGCGCCGATGACGCCGAACAGGTAGAAGGCCCCGCGCCAGGTCATGCCCTGGATCCTGAGGATCAGGACGACCAGCACGGGCGTGAAGGCGCCGGCCCAGCGCGTGCAGATCCAGAGCAGGCTCTGCGCCCGGGCCCGCTCGGCGGGCGGGAGCCAGACCGAGAAGGCGCGCGCGATGTTCGGGAAGCAGCCCGCCTCGCCGGCGCCGAAGAGGAAGCGGATCACGATCAGCGAAAGCTGGCTCCAGGCGCGGCCGGTGGCCGCGGTGAAGAAGGACCACCAGATCACGATGCGCGTCAGCACCGTCCGCGCGCCGAAGCGGTCGCCGAGCCAGCCGCCCGGGATCTCGAAGAGCGCGTAGGCCAGCGTGAAGGCCGAGAACACGGCGCCCATTTCGATCTTCGAGAGGTTCAGATCTCTGGTGATCAGAGGGGCGGCCTGGGAGATGCAGACACGGTCGATATACGTGATGACCGCCAGGCCGACAGCGAATGCAATCACGCCGTGACGAACCCCCGTCGGCTTTTGGGTG
>JACQFK010000206.1 GCA_016200125.1 Planctomycetota bacterium | reverse complement strand
TTCGTGGACGGCAACAAGCGCGTGGGCGCGATGGCCGCCTACGCCTTCCTCGGGCTGAATGGGAAGTCTCTGGAAGCGCCCGAACAGGAATTCGGCGACCTAGTGCTGACCGTCGCCGAAGGCAAGGCCGGCAAGAGCGCCGTCGCGGAATTCTTCGGCAAGCACGCGCACTGACGGGACCCCGGCTTTACAAGCCGTCGCCGGACACGCTACACTGTTCTTCCACATGAGCGGCCTTGGCCTCGCCGAGCTCTTCGACCTGGAATCCCTCGTCCTGAAGGAGGAGGCGGAAGCCCAGGAGGTCCGGAGAACCCGCTATCGCACCCTGGGCCGCCGGGCCCTGGACCAGGGAAGGCCCGCCGACGACCCCGCGGCGCTCCTGAAGACGCTGGTCCGTTCCGACGGCTCGCCGACCCCGGGCTCGCGCTTCGAGGCCGGTCTGATCGGATTCCAGCGCCTCCTCGCGCTGGCCGGGCTGATCAGCGGAGGCGCGGTCTCCCTCGGCCTGCTGCACTACGCGGGCGACCATCCGGTCAACGTCCTCAACGTGCTCGCGGGGCTGGTCGGCGTCCAGATCGTCCTGCTCCTCCTGCTCCTCATCGCGCTGGTTCCGCGTGAACGCCGCACGACGCCGGGGCCCTTCCAGGAGCTGCTGCTCCGCGGCCTCCGGCGGCTGCTGCCGGAGAGCGATCGCGATCTGCTGAAGACCCTGTCGGGCCGGCTCGACGCCCACCAGGGCCTGATCCGCTGGCTGCTCGTCCGCTCCGCGCAGATTTTCGGCGTCGCGTTCAACCTCGCCGCGATCGCCGGCTGCCTCTATCGCGTCGCCTTCTCCGACGTCGCCTTCGGCTGGTCGACCACGCTCCGCTTCGATGCGGCCTCCTTCCGCGGCCTCGCGGAGACGCTTTCCGTGCCCTGGGCCTGGCTCTTCCCCCGGGGGGTTCCGACGCAGCAGCTCGTCGAATCGACGCAGTACTCCCATCTCGAGGGGAAATACCTGCTGAGCGCCGCGGGCGCGCGCTCGGTCGACCCTTCGGTCGTCGGCGGCTGGTGGCCCTTCCTCCTGCTCTCGATCGGCAGCTACGGCCTGCTTCCGCGCCTGATCGTCCTCGCGTTCTCCGGCCTGCGCGTCCGCCGCATCCTGCGCGAGACCCCGATGCGGAACGAGGAGTTCCGCCGCCTCGTCGACTGGATGAAGCTGCCGGTCGTCACGACGCTCGCGGAGGGATCAGCGCCGGCGCCGCCCCTGCCCGCGGGAGCCGGGTCGGACCCGGAACCCGAGCTTCCTCCTCCCGGATCGTCCTGCGAACTTCTCCTCGACGGCGCGCCCCCGCTACGACGCGAGGACCTCGACCGGATGATCCGCGACCGCTTCGGCTGGACCGTCTCGCCCACCCCTGACGGACCGCTGCTCGTCCTGATCTCCGCCTGGGAGGAGCCGACCAAGGGCAACCAGCGCCGCTTCCAGAATCTTCCCCGGGGCCGGCTCGTCGTCGTGGGCCTCCTCAACCCCTCCCCCGGCGGCGCCAACGACCCCCGGCTGCCCCGGATCCGGGATCGCTGGAAGCGGCATCTGCAGACCGCGCGGCGGGATCTCCGGCTCCGCGTCGAGGCGCTCGGATGAGCGGCGCCGCCCCGGACTTCGTCGTGGTCGGCCGCGTCAACAAGGGCAAGTCGAGCATCGTCGCGACGCTGGCCGAGGAGGAATCGGTCCCGATCAGCGAGGAGCCCGGCACGACGCGCGAGACCCGCGCCTATTCCGTGCAGGTGGACGGCCGGGTGCTCTTCACGCTGACCGACACGCCGGGCTTCCAGGACGCCCCGGCCGCGCTCGAGGAGATCCGGAAGCTGCGCAGCGACGCGTCGGTCAGCGACCAGGCGGTAAAGGCCTTCGTCGACACCTATCGGAACTCCCGCGAATTCGCCGAGGAGACGAGGCTGCTCGCCCCGATCCTGAACGGCGGCCGCATCCTGTACGTCGTGGACGGCACCGTCCCCTACTCCGGCGACTTCGAGGCGGAGATGGAGATCCTCCGATGGACCGGGCGGCCGCGCATGGCGCTCGTCAACCGGATCGGCAGCGGCGACTACGCCGCCGACTGGAAGAAGGCGCTCGGCCAGTACTTCAGCCTGGTCCGCGACTTCGACGCGAACCGCGCGGGATTCGACGACCGGATCCGGCTGCTCGAGAGCTTCCGCGAGCTGGACCCGGAGGCCCGCACGGCCCTCGACCAGGCGATCGCCGTCCTGCGGGAGGAGCGGGCGCGACGCCGACGCGAATCGGCCCGCGCGATCTCCTCGCTCCTCATCGCCGCGCTGACCCAGCGGATCGAGCTGGAGCTCAAGCCCGGGGAAAAGGCGGAGGACCGCCGCGGCGAGGTGCTCGGCAGGCTGCAGGAGCAGCTGCGAGAGACGGAGCGGAGCGCCCACGGACGCGTGTTCGAGCTCCACCGCTTCCGCCGCCTCAGCTCCGCCGAGCTGACCTTCGCGGAGCTCCGCGAGGATCTCTTCGCCGAGAAGACCTGGCAGATCCTGGGCCTGACCCACGGCCAGCTGCTGCTGGCGGGCGCGCTCGGCGGCGCGGCCATCGGGCTCGGCATCGACGCGGCGGCCGGAGGGCACACCTTCCTCCTCGCCTCGGTGATCGGCGGCATCGTGGGCGGCGCCGGGGCGCTCGCGCGCAGCGGACGCAAGCTCGGCTCCGGGATCAAGGTGATCGAGAACCTGATCGGCGGCCCGCGCCGGGTGCGCTTCGGCCCGCTGAGCAAGGACAACCTGATCTGGGTCCTGCTCGACCGGGCTCTCATCTACCACCGCGCGGTGTCGACCCGCGCCCACAGCGTGCAGGGCGGACTGTCGCTGTCCGAGAGCGACTCCATCGTCCGGAACCTTCCCTCCGATGCGCGGTCGAAGGCCGGCCGGCTGTTCTCGCGGATCGCGAAGCACTCGCCCGACGTGCCGGACGAGCTGAGCGGCGAACTGGATTTCCCCCGCTGACACTTGAAGGATTCGCCGCCGCCCTTGAAGCTCCGGCCGTCGGCGATCACGTCCCCGAGGTCGTACTCGTAGCGGGCGACCGAACGCAGCAGCGCGTCGAAGAGCGGCGGCATCCGCTCGCCGAGTTCGATCTCGAAGTCCGGCAGCCCGAGCGCGCCGAGCCCCAGCGTGTCCATCACCACGCCGCCGACCGCCTTCACCAGCGTGCGGCGCACGTTGACCGCGCCCTTGATGGGGTCGCGCCCCTGGCCCGGCTCCAGCGCCTTGAGCAGCGCCGCCGGGTTGACGATCTTCTGCGAGGGCCGCCAGCGGATCGCGAGCGGCGTCAGGAGCTCGATGATGCCGCAGAGCACGTTCTGGAAGAAGCCGAGCCGCGACTTGTAGGGGAGCGCGGCGGCGAGCAGGTCGCTCACGACGACGTGCGACTGGTGCCGCGCCAGCGCGTCCTTCGCCTCGACCCAGTCCCAGGTCTGCTTGAGCGCCGCCTGCGCCTGGTCCACCGGCAGTGGGCCCGATCCGACGACCATCGCCACCTGGACCGGCGCGGTGCCCTCCTTGAAGGGCACCCGGAGGTCGGGGAAGAAGAAGTTCAGGCCCCCGTCCGGGGTCGGATCCATCGCGGAGGCCGCGCCGCAGCGGTCGCGGAGCTTGGCCAGCACCTCGTCGCGGGTGAACAGGGGAAGCTCCTCGTACAGCAAGTCGACCGCGTACGTCGGGACGGGGGTGTTCATCCGTTGAACTCGTCGATCTTGGCGGCGAGGATGAAGTCGTTCTGCGACAGGCCGCCCAGGTCGTGGGTCCAGAGGACCAGCTTGACCTTGTTGTAGTGGATGTGGACGTCCGGATGGTGGCCCTCGGCCTCGGCGAGCTCCGCCACCTTGTTCACGAACTTCATGGCGCGGACGAAGTCCTTGAAGGTGTACTCCCGCCAGAGCCGCGGCTCGTCCTTCCTGAGCTTCCACTTGGGGACGTTCGCCGCGAGCTCGCGGGCCGCCGCGGGATCGAGCGCCCTCATCCCGCCCTCGCAGGGCCGGCACTTCTGCTTCGTGAGGTCCATGGACTAGGCCGCCGCGGCCTCCGGCGCTCCCTCCGTCTTCTTCGGCGGGCGGAAGAAGAGGGCCAGCACCACGGCCGCGACGAGCGCGATCAGGCAGGGCACCAGGAACAGCGACCGGAAGTCGGTGACGTTGTTCTTCGTGAAGGCCGCGAACAGCGAGGGGCAGATGGACCCGGCCACCAGGGCGCCGATCCCGAGGATCATCACGTTGAACAGGCCCTGCGCGCTGTTGCGCACGTCCTTCGGGAAGTAGGCGTCGACGAAGATGTACACCGTCGCGAAGAAGAAGGCGTAGCAGATGCCGTGGAGCACCTGCACGGTCACGATCATCCACGCGTGGTTCGGCATGAACGCGTAGACGGCGAAGCGGACGGCGTGGCCCAGGATGCCGACGACCATGGTGGCACGCCATCCGAGCTTCTTGAGGACGACGCCCAGCACGCCCATCGTCAGGATCTCGGAGATCTGGCCCGCGCTCATCACGGGCATGATCCAGTTGCCGGGAATGCCCACCTGCTCGCTTCCCAGGAAGCGGCCCGTCCAGTTGAAGTAGCAGTTGTGGACGAACGAGTCGACGAAGGTCACGATCCAGAGGATGAGGACGAAGGGGTGCTTGAGGAGCGACATCGCCTCGAGCCAGGCGAATTTCTGGACCGCGCCGCCCTCCGCCTTCTTGGGCGGCGTGTGGGGAAGCGTCAGGCTGAACGCCGCCAGCACGAGCGAGGCGACGCCGGCGACGATGTAGGTCCACTTCGTGGCGTCGATCATCGCCTGGCCGGTCAGCGGCGTGCCCAGGACCGTCTTGAGCCATTCGATGCCGTGCACGTTCAGCGAGTTCACCTTGGCCCAGTCGACGAAGACGAAGGTGAAGGGCCAGGCGGCGAGGATCCAGCCGACGGTGCCGCCCATCCGGACGATGCCGAATTCCTTCTCGGCGTCCTTCATGCTGGCGAAGGCGACCGAGTTGGTGATCGAGATCGTCGGCACGTAGAGCAGGCAGTGGACGAGCATCAGAAAGAAGAAGGGGCCGAAGCCCTTGGTGAAGCCCATGCCCAGCATCGCCAGGCCGCCGACCAGGTGGCTGAACGCCAGGAAGCGCTCGCCGGAGAAATTCCGGTCGGCGAACTGGTTGCTGAAGAACATGCCGACGATGGCGGCGATCGGGAACGCGTTCAAGATCCACGACTGCTGGCCGGGCGTGAAGCCGAGCGCCGGCAGGTAGCCGAAGATCAGCGGCAGCCAGGCGCCCCAGATGAAGAACTCCAGGAGCATCATGACGAAGAGGCGGTTGCGGACGGACGAGGTCGGCTTGACGTTTTCCATGGCTATTTCATCCTCTTGAAGACGTCCTTCGAGGTACAGGTCTCGCGGGCCACCGCGGGCGGGGGATCGTCGGGGGTGAGCTCCGCCGTCTTCTGCTCGACGATGGCCCCCTTTACCCGTCTCAATCGCCTGCCCAGGGGCGACCCGCGCCCCCTCGAAGCTAATAACGTTAGCAGTTTCCGCGCCTTTTTCCACACAAACGGAAAGGCAAGACTCAAGGACACGAAGACACCAGGAAGGACTTTCCTGGTGCCTTCGTGTCTGTGTCTATTCGTCCCGCAGCGCCACGATCGGATCGACCGACGCGGCCTGGACCGCCGGGAAGGTGCCGAAGGCCACGCCCGTCGCCGCCGCGACGACGAAGGCGAGCACGACCGCGACGCCGGAGATCACCGTGGGCCAGCCGGCCGCCGCCTGGATGACCCGCGAGCCCGCCGCGCCGCAGGCGACCCCCGCGATGCCGCCCAGCAGCGAGAGCATCACGCTCTCCATCAGGAACTGGCGGCGGATGTCCCGCTTGCGCGCCCCCAGCGCCCGCCGCGTGCCGATCTCCTTCTTCCGCTCCGCGACGTTCGCCAGCATGATGTTCATG
>JACQFK010000205.1 GCA_016200125.1 Planctomycetota bacterium | reverse complement strand
TGTCGCAGACCAGCGGGACCTCGGGCGGGAGGAACTTCTTGATCGCCCCGATGCCCTGGGCGTCCCCGGCGTCGAAGCAGGAGATGCGCACGATCTCGCAGCCCGCGTCGAGCATGCGCCGGATCTCGGTCTTGGTTGCTTCGGTGTCCTTGGTCGCCGTGGTGGTGAGGGACTGGACCCAGATCGGATGGTTGCCGCCGATCACCAGTTTCCCGCAGGGAACTTCGCGCGTCTTGTGCCGCTGGATCATCCTTCTCCGTCCTTCGCGCCCGACTCCATTATCGGCAGAAAACAGCCCGGGACTCGTCCGAACGCGAAGGAAGGAGGGGCGCCCGCTTACAGCCAGCGCCTCATGATCACCAGGTACTTCGGGCGGTGGGCCCTGACGTCCTCGTCGAGGTAAGGCGGGACCGACGCCTTTTTCGGGGCGTCCGTCCGGTCATCCATCGTCTTGGGGATGTCGAAGCGCCAGGCCGGCTTCTTCGTCCGGGACGGCTGATCGAGCTCCGTGGTGTCGATCATGACGTCCTCGGGGAGGCTGGCCCGCTCGTAGCCGACGATCTCCCACCCACTGCTTTCCTTCGCGCGAACGAATTCCTTCACTTCATCGTAAGGGATCGGACCGAAGACCTTCTTCTCGTAGTCCGGTCCCGGCAGACTCCACTCATGGGGCCGCTGGCCGTAATTCGAGTAGTTCGGCTCCCTCATCAGGCATCCCGACAGGAGGGAGCAGGCGGCGGCCGCGGCCAGGAACGCTTTCACGCGCCTCATTCTAGGAGGACGTCGGCCGCCATGCAACCCTTTCAATGTTCGCGGGCCCCCTCGCCGCTATAATACCCCCGTGACCCTCGACGAGACCCACAAGCTCCTGATCTCCGGGGCCTACGGCGAGGTCCTTCAGGAAGCGCTGCGGGGACAGACGGAGGCCGAAATGGAGAACCGGGGGGCGGACTACGTCCGCTGGTCGATCCTCGCCCTCCAGGCCTGCCGCTTCATGGGGCGCACGAACGAGGCCCTCCAGCACGCCTACCTGGCCCTCGAAAAGGCGCGGCCGCTCAAGGATCCGATCCTGCTGACGGAAGCCCACCTCGGCCAGGCGGTGGCCTCCAAGTCCGCCCGCGACTACGAAGAGGCGCTCAGCCAGCTGAAATCGGCGTCCGAGACCCTGCCCGCGAACGCCCCGGACCTTCTCCGCGCCGCCCTCCTCCTCGAGACGGCCGAAACCTCCATGGAGGCCGGACTCCGGACCGAGGCGGAAGCCGCCCTCGCGAAGGGCGGCGCCCTTGTCCACTGGCTCCGCGAGCCCCGCCTGCTGGCCTGGAGCCTCTACCTGCGCAGCCAGTGGGAGGACGTCTCTCCGGCGGACCTGCAGCTTTCCGCGGCCTACGAGATCGCGAAGTCCGTCAACTACCCCGAGCTCCAGTGGCAGATCCTGTGGAAGCTCTCGGAGCGCGCCGCCCAGGCCGGGCGCGAGAAGATGCAGGAGGACTGCCTCTGGAACGCCTTCCAGATCCTGACCCGCATCGCCGAGCCGCTCGATCCCTCCGACTCCATGGCCTTCTGGCGCCAGGGATCCCGGCGGATGTTCATGGAATCGGCCAAGCGGAAATTCGGCGGCGCCTTCTTCGAGCGGGTGATGCAGGAGGGCGTCCGCAAGCCCGATAACTCGACCCGGATCATCCGCGACCTCGGGTTCGACTCGTCGTCGATCCCCGACTTCGGCCGCCGGGACCGCCCTCAGGAGTAGAGGCCGGGCGAGACGAAGGGCGCGAGCGCCATCACGATCGCATCCCGCGTCACCGCCTCCCGGGTGACCTTCCCCTTCGTCACGACCCCGACCGACCCCGTGTCCGCCTGGACGATCTGCTTCAGCATCGACGGGGGCAGCTCGAAGAAGGGGCCCGAGCCGAGCGCCTCGCGGCGGCCGTCGAAGACGCAGGCCATCGTGATCTGGAAGGGCCGCGGCGAGACGGGGCCGACCTTGAAGACGCCGGCCTCGATCCCCACGGAATAGTCGCAGTCGCGGAAAGCGCGCCGCGCCCGCTCGCGCGCGCCGCGGACGATCTCCCCGAACGAGATCGGCTGGGCCGACACGGAGGAGCCGACCTCGACGCCCAGGACCTTCACCTTGCGGAAGAACTTCGCGAAGGCCTTGCGCGCGGCCGCGACTTTCATGGGATTGGCCGTACCGACCCTGACGATCACCGACCCCTCCCCAGCACGGCGGCCGCGGCCGCGATGTGCGCCGGCCCCGCGCCGCAGCAGCCGCCGACGAGGCGGGCGCCCGCTTCGACCAGCTTCCGGATCCCTTCGGCGAACTCTCCGGGAGGAATCTCCTTCCCGGGAAGTCCCGCCGAGGGAAACGCGGAGCGCTGCTCGGCCCGGTCCTTCAGCCCGACGACGGCCTCGAGGGCCTCTTCCACGGAGACGCAGTTCGCCCCCACCACGTCCAGCCCCTGGACCCCCCGATTCAACTCCAAGCAGAGCTGCCCGCCGGCCATTTGTCCGACGACCGGCAAGCCCGTCTTCCGGACTTCGAGGATGGCATCGAGCAGATCCAGGATCTCCTGAAAAGTCTCGAGGAGCAGAAGCTCGCAGCCGCCTTCGGCCAGCGCCGCGCCCTGTTCGCGGTAGGCTTCCCGCCTATCCTCCGTCCGGAAATCCGTGAGCGGTCCGATCGAACCCGCCACGAATCTCCCCCGGGCCGCCTCACGGGCAAGCTTCGCCCCCGCGAGGTTGATGTCCCGCACCTTGCCGTCGAGTCCCTGCTCCCTCAGCCGGAGACGGTTGGCGACGAAGGTGTTGGTCCGGATCAGCTCGGCCCCCGCCTCGACGTACTCCCGGTGCAGGTCGAGCACGAGGTGCGAGCGGCTGAGATTGAGCTCGGGGAGCGGATGATCCGGCAGGCAGCCGCGGCGAAGGAGCTCGGTTCCCGTGGCGCCGTCTCCCAGGATCACCCGCTCCTTCAGGGCTGCGATAAACCTCGAGTCCGCCATCACTTCGAGGCCGGCAGGAAGGGGGACCAGGCCGGCGTGTGGATCTGGCCCCGCAGGAAGGTGAGGCGCTTCGCGGTCTTCTCGTTCGCGCCCTGGAGGTAGAGTTCCCGGAAGCCGTCGCGCGTCGAGACGAAGACGATCCGCTTCCCGTCCGGCGACCAGGAGGGCTCGTCCGCCTCGGAGTCGAGCGGCGTGAGCCGGCGCACGTTGTTCCCCGCCGCGTCCATCACGTAGATCGCCGACTTCCCCTCGCGCTGCGAGGGCCAGGCGATCCACTTCCCGTCGGGCGACCAGGAGGGCCGGCCGTCCCAGGCCCGGTCGTTCGTCACCGCCTTCGGCTCCTCCGCATACTTGACCGGCTCCGCGGCCTTGTCGGGCTTCGGGTTCGGCTCCCGCTCGGCGGGCAGCACCTTCATCAGGTAGAGGTCCTGCTGGCCGCCGCGCTCCGAGAGGAACAGGAGGGAGCCCCCGTCTGGGGACCAGACGGGCCAGGTGTCGTTCGACTTGCTGTTCGTGAGGCGCTTCTCGTCCCGGCCGTTGGGCCCGATCGAATAGATCTGCCAGGACTCCCCACGATCGGACATATAGGCGATGCGCCGGCCGTCGGGAGACCAGGACGGCGCGCTGTCCCGGTACTGCGCCAGGGCGACCTTCTCCAGTTTCTTGTCCCAGGTGTAGAGGCCGTAGTGGCCCTCGCGGCTCGAGGAGAAGACCAGCGTCAGGCCGTCGGGGGCCCAGGCCGGCGTCTCGTCGTAGGTGTCCGCGGCCGCGACGGGCGTCGCCTCACCGCCGGACGGGTCGATCGTCAGGAGATCGCGGTTGGTCCCCGAACGGTCGATCGCGAACGCGATCCGGGAGGGCCGCGGATCCTCGGCCGGCGAGCAGCCGATCGCGGCAGGAATCAGGACGAGGCTAAGCCATCTCAAGGAGCGCCTTGACCGCCTTCTCCGCGCCTTCGGCCACCTCCGAGATCCGGGCGGCCAGCATGTAGCAGGGCGTCGTCACGATCCGGTTCCTGCGGTCCACCACGACGCCCGTGGCCTCCGCGGCGACATGCTTCGCCCCCATCCCCTCGAGCTTCCTCGCGGTGTCCGCGTCGTCGCCGATCGTCAGCTCGGGATGGAACTCGCGGCCGAG
This sequence comes from Planctomycetota bacterium, assembly GCA_016200125.1. The sequence continues at coordinate 9,211 of JACQFK010000205.1, read as the reverse complement.
CGCCGCCGCCAGGACGGCCGGGGCGATGCAGAGCGCCGCGATCGGCTTCTTCGCCGCGTGCATCCCCCGGAGGAGCGCCGCGACCCCGGGGTCGACCTTCGCCTTCTCCCCCTCGTCCGCGAAGGAGGAGAGATTCTTCGCCGCGCCGAAGCCCCCGGGCAGCAGGAGGGCGTCCAGGTCCGACGGCTTCACCTGGGCCACGTCCCGGATCCTCCCCCGGGCGATGCGCGCCGCCTCGACCATTACATTGCGCTTTTCCCGGACGGGCTGCCCCTTGAGGTGATCGACGACCGAGGCCTGCTCGATGTCGGGGGCGATACAGATGATCTCCGCGCCGGCGCGATCGAGCGCCAGCATCGAGCAGACGGCCTCATGGATTTCCGAGCCGTCCATGACGCCGCAGCCGGACAGAAGAACGCCGACTCTCTTGGCCATTGGAGAGGGATTATACGGCGGGGCGGAGGCCGAAGGCTACTTCTTCGGCGGATCGAGCGGGCGCGGCGGGACCGGGCCCGGGATGGCCTTGCGGCCGCAGTTGCGCGTGACCTCTGACCAGCGGACCCAGAAGTCCTTGGCGGAGAGGTCGCCGAGCGCCTGCACGTCCTCCACCGTCATGCAGCGGTGGCGGCGGGCGTGCTCCTCGGTCTTGGCGAGCGTGTGGTCGCGGAACTCGTGGTAGAGGCGGATGAACTCGTCCACGCGGGGCGTGCCCGGCCCGGGCTCCATCGAGCGGATCTCCTCGAGCTTGCCGGGCTTGTCGCGCTTGAGCCACTGGAAGAAGAGCCCACGCGGGAAGCCCTCCTGGTAGCCCATCCGGCGTTCCCACTTGAAGAAGCCGGAGGCCAGCTCGACGAACTCGCGGTGGTCCTTCTCCGTCAGCTTCGCGGCCCGCTCGGTCGCCTTCTTGACTTCCTCGGCCGGCATGGTCTTGATCTTCTTCAGGTTCTCGTTCAGCCGTTCGCGCTCGGCGGGCGAGAGCTTCTTGATCTCCTCCAGCCGCGCCTTGAGCTTCGCCCGCTCCTCGGGCGACATCTTGCGGATGAGCTCCAGCTTCTGAGTGTCGATGGAGGACTGCTGCGCCCCCGCCAGGACGGCGGTCGCCAGGAACAGGACGAGGGTCGTCAGCCGCTTCACTTCTTCTCCTCGATCAGGGGCGAGCCGTTCTCGCCGACCAGTTCGAGCGTGCGCAGGAGGTCGTAGTTCTGCAGGAGGTCCAGATTTTCGACCAGCTCGCGCTCCTCTTCGGTCACGACCGGGGCCGCCGGCGCCGGGGTCCCCGAGGGATGGGTGAGGAGCAGGGCCATGAGCAGGCCCGCGGCGGCGGCCGCCAGCGGGGCCGCGAAGCGCAGGATCGCGGGCTGGAGCTTGCGGCGGATGCCGCGGAAGAAGCCGGCCTGCGGCTCGATCGCGGGGTACTCCCGGAGGAGGTCCCAGCTGCGGTTGAAGGCCCGGCACTCGGCGCAGGAGGCCAGGTGGGCCCGCGCCGCCTCATCCCCGGAGGGATGTCCCTGTCGGTACTCGCTGCACGTCATTCCCATCAATCTCTCAACCCGCCCGGGTCCGCGGGGTTGCGGTCAAAACGGCGGATCCCATGCTTTTGTGCACTCAATAGATCGCCCAGTTCTGGACCGGCTGGAAGCCCGCCCCCAGGTAGAGCTTGTGGGCGGCCGGGGAGAGCTCGGGCAGGGTCAGCACTTCGCAGTGGGCGGCCCCGCGCTCCTTCAGGCGCGCCACCGCCGCCTCGAGCAGCCGCTTCCCCAGCGTCCTTCCCCGCTGGGATTCGACGACCACCGCCTCGTAGATCCCGTAGAGGCCCGGCCTGACTTCGGCCAGGGGGTAGGTGGAGATCAGCCCCAGGACCCTGCCCCGCTGGACGGCCGTCACGGCCTCGAAGGTCAGCCCGGGCAGGACCGCCCGGCGCTCCTTCAGACTGCGGCCGATCTCCGGGTAGAAATCGTCCAGCCTCCGGATCTCGAAGCCCCGCGGCGCCCGGCCGGCCGGGACAGCGGCCAGCGCCAGGTCGAGCGACATCTGGACGCCCTTGAAGCGCGGCGCAAAGCCCTTCCGGGCGAGGAACTTCTTGGTCGCCGAATCGTTCCAGTCGACGCTGATCCCCTCCGGCGTGCCCCAGAGCGGGGTGAAGGGGCCCTCGCTGTTGCCGTAGAAGGGGTTGAAGCACTGGCCGTCCACGACCACCTGCCGGGTCCCCTTGAGCCGCTCGAGGCCCCGGTGCCAGAGCTCCGTCCCGATCCCCCGCTTCCGCCGCTCCGGGTCGACGAAGAGGAGCGCGACGTAGCCCTGGGTCCCGCTGCGCCAGTCCGGATCGAGGGCCCGGCAGAGCGGCTCCGGCCGCACCCCCACGTGGACGAAGCCCGCGATCTCCCGCCCCTCCCGGGCGACGATGAAGCGCGACGGATCGAACTTCTCGAAGGAGGTCTCCTTCTCCGTGACCCGCTCGCGGAAGAGCCGGTCCGTGAGGGGCACGAAGTTGCGGCGGGACGCGAAGGCGCGGTTCCAGAACCGGACCGTCGCCGGCAGCAGCGACGGCGTCCAGGGGCCGAACTTCATGGACGGGTGAGATAGAAGATCGTGTCGGGCCGGACCCGCGCCGCCGCCCGGACCACGTCCTCGCGCGTGACCCGGCCGACCCCCTCGATGACCTGCGCCGCGGTCATGGGCTTCCCGTTCAGGCTCATCTCGAGGAAGGAGCCGATCTTCGCGGAGGGATTGTCCTCGCGGGAGCGGACGCTGTCCGTGATCGTGAGCCGCGTCTTCTCCCACTCGTCGTCGCTGATCTTGCCCGCGGCGAGGTCCGCCATCTGCTGCTTGATGACCTCGACGCACTTCTCGTACTTCGCCGGGTCGATGCCCGCGGTGATGAAGAGCAGCCCCTTGGTGTGGTCGAGCGAGGAATGGACGGCGTAGGCGAGCCCCTCCTTCTCTCGCACGTTGGCGAAGAGCTTGCTGTGCGGGAAGGCGCCGAGCAGGCCGTTGTACATCACGAGGGGGAAGGTGTCGGGCTTCCCCCAGATCACCCCCGTGCGGCAGCCCAGGACCATCTTGCCCTGCTCCACGTCGAGACGCTCGATGCGCTCCCGGAGCTCGCCGTTGCCCGCGCGGACCTCGGTGGGCGGGATCGCCCGGATCTTCCGCTTCTTGAACTTGAAGATCTTCTTCGCGACCTCGGCGACGCGCTTCGGGTCGACGTCGCCCGAGACGAAGAGGTCCACGGGCGCCTCGACCAGCAGGCGCTCGTGGAGCTTGAGGAGCTCCCTCGGCGTAATGGGGTCGATCTCCTCGAGGCGGCCGTACTCGTAGCGCGCGTAGGCCTCGTCCTTGCACATCTCCTGGATGCAGCGCTCGTAGGCGTAGCTCATGCGCTCGTTGATCATCCCCTCGATGAGGCGCTTCAGGTTCTCCTTCTCCTGGGCGACGTAGTCGGCCCGCAGGCCGCCCCTCTCCGTGACCGGCTGCGAGAGGATCTTCCAGAGGAAGTCGAGGGACTTCTCGAGCGCGTGGATCTTCCGGGGCGCGAAGCGGTCGTTCACGACCTCGAAGCGGAAGACGAGCATCTGCCGCTCGCCGATTTTCGCGATGTCCGCCCCCATCGACGCCCCGAAGAGGTCCTCGAGGACGATGACGATGGTGCGCATGTCGGGCATGCTCCTGCAGCCGCGCCGGAGCACCTGGGGAAGCAGCGCGAGCTTCGTGGCCAGCTCGCCCAGCGGCTGGTGGACGTAGAGCGAGAGCGTGATCGTCTTGAACTTCGTCGTCGGGTGGACGAAGACCCGGAAGCCCTTGGCGGGCTCGAAGACCTCGAAATCGGCCTGCTTCATCGGTGAAAGAACCTTTCCAGATCCTCCAGGGTCAGCTTGATCCCGGTGGGCCGCCCGTGGGCGCAGGTGGCCGAGAAATCCATCTGGGCCGCATCCTGGAGGAGGCGCACGATCTCCTCCTCCGCGAGCTTCCGCCCGAACTTGACCGCGGCCCGGCAGGCCATGAATTCCAGCGCCCTCTCCAGCAGCGGGACTTCGGGCTCCGCCTCCCGCGCCAGGTCCAGGAAATCCCGGAGCAGCGTCACCGGATCCTGGTCCGCCACGAGGGCCGGGACGGCGCGCACGGCCACCGCGTCGCGGCCGAAATCCTCGCACTCCAGGCCGAACGAGTCAAGAAGCTCTCGATGGTCGTCGAGCCTCGCCCGCTGCTCCTTCGTGAGGGTGATGACGGCCGGCAGCAGGAGCCGCTGCTTCGCAATGGACGCCGTCGAGAACTGCTTCCGGAACTCCTCCAGCATCACCCGCTCGTGGAGCGCGTGCTGGTCGAGGATCCGCAGCCCGTCGTCCACCTCCTCCACCAGGTATCGATTGTGGAGCTGGAAGACGCGCCGGCCGGTCGTCACCAGCGGCCGCGCCGGGAGCTCGGGGAGCCGGAGATCGGGCTCGCGCGTGAAGAAGTCCACCACCTCCCGGGCCGCCAGGCCGGGCAGCGCGACGCCGGAGAGCGAGGACGGCTCCGTCAGCCGCTCCGGCGAGACGCGGTGGTCCAGCGTCCCTTCGAGCAGCTTCGCCCGGATCGCCGACGCCAACCGGTCGTGCAGCTTCCACACGCTGCGGAAGCGCACATCGATCTTCGTGGGATGGACGTTGACGTCCACCTCGTCCGACGGGAGCGTGAGAAAGACGAAGGCGACCGGATAGCGGCCGTGGGGGACGAGCTCCCGGTAGGCCTCGTTGAGGGCCCGCAGCAGGACGCGGTCGCGGATGTAGCGGCCGTTCAGGAAGAAGTGCAGGCCCTTGGCGTTGATCCGCGAGTGCTGCGCCGGCGCGACGTAGGCGTGGAAGTCGGCGGTCTCGATCTCCTTGAGCGAGCGGGCGACCTCCTCGCCGTAGAAGACGGCGATGCGCGCGCGACGGTCGGCGGGCGCCAGCGAGTAGCGCCGCTCGCCGTCGCAGAACAGGTCGAAGCGGACGCCGGGCAGCGCGACGGCGAAGCGGGAGACCGTCTCCACGACGTGCTCCGTCTCGATCTCGATGGAGCGGAGGAACTTGCGCCGGACGGGCACGTTCTGGAAGAGATTCCGGACCTCGACGATGGTCCCGGGCGCCGCGGCGGCCGGCTTGACCCCGGCGGACACGCCGTTTTCCACCACGAGCTCCGCCCCTTCCCCCCGGGGCGGCCGGCTGACAAGGCGGACGCGGGCCACCGATCCGATCGACGCCAGGGCCTCCCCGCGAAACCCGAAGGTGGAGACCCGGAAGAGGTCGTCCGCCGTGGCCAGCTTGCTCGTGGCGTGGGGGGCGAAGGCGAGCGGAAGTTCCTCGGCGGAGATGCCGTGGCCGTTGTCGGTGACGCGCAGGAGCTTCCGTCCGCCCTCCTCGATGTCGACCCGGACCTCGGTGGCGCCGGCGTCAAGTGCGTTCTCGACGAGCTCCTTCACCGCGCTGGCGGGCCGCTCGATGACCTCCCCGGCGGCGATCTTGTTCACCACGTCGGGGGCCAGCTCGCGGATCTGCGCCATCGCCGCCAACCTTAACAGAGCCCCTCCGGACGGTCAAACGTTACCCGTCACGTTACTTAAAGTAACATGACAACTATGACCTAACATGGCACATTCTAGAACTCACGGCCCTTCAAGGACTTGTGCCTTCGGCCGTTTTGTCCAATTCTGGCAAGCGACTTGCTTTATCCCCTCCCGTGAAGCTGTGCTTCGACGGACCTGATCGAACTTGAGGTCACAATCTGCAACCTCAAGTTGACCGAACCCTCATTCCAGGAGATGCCCCATGACCCCCGAAATGGCGATCGAAAGCCGGATTTTCATCATCCGGAGTCATCGAGTGATGTTCGACAGCGACCTCGCCCTGCTCTACGGAGTGACCACGAAGCGGCTCAACCAGCAGGTCCGCCGCAACCTCAAGAGATTCCCGGCGGACTTCGGATTTCAACTGACGTGGAAGGAGATCCGCATCTTGAGGTCGCAGAATGCGACCTCGAGTTGGGGCGGGCGGCGGACCCAGCCCTGGGTCTTCACCGAACATGGGGCGCTGATGCTTTCCAGCGTCCTCTCGAGCCGGGCGGCCCTGCAGGCGAGCATCCAGGTCGTCCGCGCCTTCGTCCGCCTGCGCGAGCTGCTGGCGGACCACCGCGAGCTGTCCCGGCGGCTCGATGCGCTCGAGGCCCGCTTCCACGGGCAGTTCAGGACGGTGTTCGATGCGATCCGGCGGCTCATGGAGGTTCCCCCCGAGCGGCCGACCCGCCGCATCGGCTTCCACGCCGGCCGCTGAGCGTTAAGGCAATGGCAGGAGGTCGAAGCGGCGCCGGGTGTAGCGGCGGAAGTGGGTGTAGCCGGCGGCCCGCGCCTGGGCGACCGCGTCCGTGAAGGCCTCGCCGACCAGCTTCGGCTCATGGGCATCCGAACCGAAGGTGATGTCGATCCCCATGGACCTCGCGGCCTTGAGGATCCGGAGGCTCGGGTAGATCTCCTTGGCCGGTCGCCGGAGTCCGCTCGTGTTCACGTCGAGCGCCATGCCCGCCTGCGCGACGGCCTCCAGAGCCTTCCGCTCGAGGGGCTCGTAGTCCGCCGCGGGGCGGTGGCCGAATTTCTTGATCACGTCCGGGTGGCCCACGATGTCGAACAGGCGCGTCGCGGCCAGCTTCGCGACCAGGTCGTAGTACTGGCTGTAGACCAGGTGCAGGTCCTTGCCGTCGAAGCGGTGGACCAGGTCGGGATTGTCGAAGCCCCAGTCGCCCAGGTAGTGGATCGATCCGATCACGTAGTCGAAGGGGTAGGCGGCGATGACGCCCCGCACGTACTCCTCGGTGCCGGGGTGGAAGTCCGCCTCCAGTCCCAGCTTGATCGACAGGTCCGGGAAGGCCTTCTGGCAGCGCCGCACCATGTCGATGTAGGCGGGATACTCGCTCGGGTCCATCCGCCAGTCCGGATCGTAGGTCGGGGGCATCGGACAGTGGTCCGAGAAGCCGATCTCCTCGATCCCGCGCTCCACCGCCCGGCGCGCGTAGGCCTCGGGCTCCCCCACCGCGTGCTTGCAGAGCGGGGTGTGCATGTGGTAGTCGACGATCACTATAACCTCTTGATCACGCTGACGATCAGTTCACGCGCGGCCTGCGGATCGGCCGCGGCCGGCGTCCCCTTGACGCCGCCCTTCTCCAGGAAGAGCCGCACGCGCCGCACCCGCGGCAGCGGCAGCACCGAGTACACCTTCTCCGTCAGGACCGCGTCGGCCCCCTGGAGCGCGAGCGCCAGCTCCTCGTCCTCCACCCAGTCCATCACGGGCTCCAGGTCCTCCCGCCGCATCCGCGACACGTCGTGGAAGGAGAAGATGAGCGTGTGGAAGGAGGGCCCCAGGTCCGGCTTCTCGCGGTAGCCGCCGACGTCGAGGTCCCGCCCGTCCCAGTAGCGCATCTTCACGCGGTGGTTCCGCGCGCAGCGGTCGCAGTAGAAGCGGACCTCGCCAGCGTCGCCGATCCCGGGAATCACGGCGAAGCCTTCCGACGACGACGGGCAGTTCGAGCATTTCATCGCCGAATTCATCATACGGACGCCCATCCCGGGGACGCAAGGCTTTCGCCGCGATTCACGAACGTCCGCGCGGCTGCTACACTGGGCGCCGTGTTCGGGGCCCTCGACTACGGCGTGCTGGCCGCCTACTTCGCGCTCTGCGCGCTCGTCGGCTGGTGGACGGGCCGGGGACAGACGAACGCGGGGGAGTTCTTCAAGGGCGGCGGCGCGATGCCCACCTGGGCCGTCTGCCTCTCCATCCTCGCGAGCGAGACGAGCGCCCTCACGTTCTGCGGCGTGCCCGGCCAGGCCTTCTCCGGAAACCATACCTACTTCCAATTCGTCGTCGGGAACCTGGCCGGGAGGCTCCTGGTCGCCTTCCTCTTCATCCCGGCCTTCTACGTCGCCGGCGTCACCTCGGTCTACGAGTACCTCGGCCTGCGCTTCGGCCCCTCCACCCGCGGCGTCGCCAGCCTCCTCTTCCTCGTCACCCGCATCCTCGCCAGCGGCGTGCGGCTGACCGTCGCCGCCATCATCGTCCAGGCCGTCACCGACTGGAGCTTCACCTGGTGCGTCGTCGCGTTCACCGGGGTGACGGCCGCCTATTCCGTCTACGGGGGCATCAAGTCGATCATCTGGACCGACGTCCTCCAGTTCTTCCTCTTCATCGGCGGAGCCGTCCTCGCCCTTGCGCTGATCCTCGGCGACATCGGCAGCGACGGATTTTCGCGCGCGGTCGAGGGCGGCGCCAAGCTCCGGATCATCGACGCCTCGATGAGCCTGGGAAAGACCTACACCCTGCTGACCGCGCTCGTCTGCGGCCCGATCCTCACCTTCGCCACCCACGGCACGGACCAGGATCTCGTCCAGCGCATGCTCACCTGCAAGGGCAGCCGGCAGGGGTCAAGGTCCGTCGTGTTCTCCGGACTGATCAGCATCCCGATGGTCCTCCTCTTCCTCTACATCGGGACCTGCCTCTACGCCTTCTACCGGCACCACCCGGACCTCCAGGCCGGCCTTCCCGCGCGCCAGGACCAGGTCTTCCCCCACTTCATCGTCCACCAGCTTCCCGCGGGAATCCGGGGCCTCGTGATCGCCGCCGTGTTCGCCGCCGCCATGTCGACGACGTCGTCCGCGATCGGCGCCCTCGCCCTCGTCGCCGTCGTCGACGGCCTGAAGCGCCTGCGACCCGGACCCGACGACCCGGCGCGGGACCTCCGGCATTCCCGGATCATGACCGCGGTCATGGGCGCCCTGCTCATCGTCGTCGCGATCGGATTCCAGAAGGTCAGCAAGTCGCTCCTGGACACGGGGCTGGAGGTGATGACCTACGCCTACGGCGCGCTGCTGGGCGTCTTCGTGCTCGGGCGCGTCACGACCTCCCGCGGCTCCGACGGCGGAAACGTCCTGGCGATGCTGGCGAGCGTCGGCGTCGTGATCGCGGTGAAGTTCGGGGTTTCCCGGGAGCTGATCGCGTGGCCCTGGTTCACGGTGATCGGATTCGCGACGACCTTCGGGCTGGGCGCGCTTTTCCGGACGCGGGCTACATCTTCCGCGTGTCGTGATGCTTCTGCGCCTCCTCGATGAGGGCCTGCACCTTCTTGTCGCGCGTGGGATCCAGCTCGAGGCAGCGGCGGAAATCCTTGATGGCCAGCCGGAAGTCCTTCAGCGCGAAGTGCGCCTGGCCGCGCT
>JACQFK010000204.1 GCA_016200125.1 Planctomycetota bacterium | reverse complement strand
CAGGCGCTCCACCTCCTCAACGGCGACACCGTGAACGCCCGCATCGTCCAGGGCGGCACCGTGAAGAAGCTGCTCGACGCGGGCAAGTCGGCGCAGGATGTCCTTACCGAGCTCTACATCCGCTGCCTGAGCCGCAAGCCCGGGGAGGACGAGCTGAGGAAGGTCCTGCCGCAGATCGAGGCCGCGGACAAGAAGGCGCTGCAGCAAAACCTGGAGGACGTCTTCTGGGCGCTCCTGAACGCCAACGAGTTCATCTTCAATCATTGATGCGAATGAAGACCAGGGGCATCGCGGCCGCCGCCTTCTCCCTCCTCTGCCTCCGCGCCTCGGTGGCGCAGGAGAGCGCGGTCACCTACCAGGATCACGTCTTCCCTATCCTCACGAACCACTGCCTGGGCTGCCACAACGCGGACAAGAAGAAGGGCGACCTCGACCTGTCGACCTACTCGGCCGCGATGGCGGGAGGCGCCTCGGGCGACGTCGTCGCGCCCGGCGATTCGGGGGCGAGCTCGCTGTTCAAGGTCGTCGCCCACCTCGCCGACCCCAGGATGCCGCCCAAGAAGCCGAAGATCTCCGATCCCGAGATCGCGACGATCAAGAAGTGGATCGACGGCGGCCTGATCGAGTCGCCCGGCGGCAAGGCGAAGAAGTCCAAGGGGCCGAAGGTCGACCTCGCGCTCAAGTCCGTTTCCTCCGGAAAGCCCAAGGGCCCGGCGGCCATGCCCGTGGATCTCCTGCTGGAGCCCGAGCTCCGCACCACGAAGGCCGAGGCGGTCACGGCGATGGCGGCGAGCCCCTGGGCGCCGCTGGTCGCGGTCGCCGGCCAGCACCAGGTGCTGCTCTACAACAGCGACACGCTCGACATCGCCGGCATCCTGCCCTTCCCCGAGCGGCGGCCCGCGATCCTGAGGTTCAGCCGCAACGGATCGCTCCTCCTGGCGGGCGGCGGCCGAGGCGCGAAGATCGGCCGCGTCGTCCTCTGGGACGTGAAGACGGGCGACCGCGTCACCGAGATCGGCGAGGAGTTCGACCAGGTCCTCGCGGCCGACCTCAGCCCCGACCAGTCGCACGTCGCGCTCGGCGGACCCGGCAAACTGATCAAGATCTACTCCACCAAGGACGGCGAACTCCAGCATTCCGTGAAGAAGCACACCGACTGGGTCACCGCCCTGGAGTTCAGCCCCGACGGCGTCCTCCTCGCCACGGGGGACCGGGGCGGCGGGCTCCACGTCTGGGAGGCCCGCACGGGCCGCATCTTCTACACGCTCACGGGCCACAAAGGCGCGATCACCGACCTCAGCTGGCGCGCCGACGCGAACCTCCTGGCCTCGTCCAGCGAGGACGGCCAGGTGATCCTCTGGGAGATGGGTAACGGCGCCAAGGTGAAGGGCTGGAACGCCCATCCCTCGACGGCCTCCGTGAAGTACTCCATGGACGGCCGCCTGGTGACCGCCGGGCGCGACATGCTGGTCCGCACCTGGGACGGCAACGGCACGAAGCTCAAGGATTTCGAGGCCTTCAGCGACCTGGCCCTCCGCGCCGTCTTCAGCCATGACGGCGGCCGCGTCATCGCGGGCGACTGGACCGGCGAGATCCGCGTCTGGGCCTCCGCGGACGGCAAGCGGCTCGGCCAGCTGAGCACGAACCCCCCGACCCTGGCGGAACGGCTCGCCGCGGACGCCAGGCTGCTCGAAGAGGCGAAGCCGAAGGCCGTCGAATCCAAGGCGCAACGCGCGGCCGCCCAGCAGAAGCTCCAGGAGTCTGAAGCGGGCTATGTAGCGGCCCAGCAGGAGGTTCTCAAGCGGGTCAAGGAGCAGGAGACGGCGGAGGCCCGGGCGGCTGAGGCTGAGAAGGCTGCGGCCGCCGCGGCGCAGGCCCTGAAGGACGCCCAGTCGGCCCTGGCGGCGCGCCAGAACGAGTCTTCCCAGAAGACGCAGGCCGAAAAGGCCGCCGCCAGAGCCCTCGAGAAAGCCGTTGCCGAGAAGACGGACGACGTGGCCAAGCTGACGGAAGCCGCCCAGAAGGCCAAGGGCGAGGCCGAGCTGGCCGCCAACGCCATGGGGCCCGCCCAAAAGGCCCTGACGGAGGCCCAGGACGTCCAGAAGCCCGCGGCGGACGCCAAGGCGGCGGCCGCGGTGGTCCAGGCCAAGGCCAAACAGGCCGCCATCGACGCCCAGGCCAAGGCGGCGGCGCTCGCGAAGGCGGCGGAGCCCCTCAAGGCAGCCCAAGCCCAGGCCCAGCAGGCCGATGAGGCCGCCCAGGCCCAGGTTCTCGCGCTGGAGAGCCGGCTGGCGATGTGGAAGGCGGCCCAGTTCAACGTGCAGGTCCATGCCGCGAAGCGCGAGCTGGCCCGGGTCCAGGCCGAATACGACGCCCTCGGCTCCAAGGGCGAGGACGCCCGCCGGGCTGCCGCGGACGCCGACGCGAAGGCCAGGGCGGCCGAGCAGGCGATCGGGATGGCCCAGGCGAAGATCAAGCAGCTCCAGACGGCGCTCCAGGAGGCCAAGGCGGGCCCCGGCAAGGCGGAAGCCGCCCAGAAGGCCGCCCAGAAGGCCCAGGCCGAAAAGGAGGCCCGCGCTGCCGGCGCCCTGCCCTTGGCGAACCAGCTGGCCGAGGCGGCCAAGCAGGCGCCCGACAACGCCACGCTGGCCCAGGCCGCCGCCAAGGCGAAAGAGGCGGCCGACCTGCTGGCCAAGGATGCCGCCGATGCCAAGGCGGTCGTCGCCTCCCGCGCCGCAGAGGTCGAAAAGGCCCGGGGAGCCGTCCCGGCGGCCGAGAAGGCCGTGGGCGACGCTCAGGCCGCCGCCGAACAGGCCCTGAAGAACGCCGCCGCGCTCAAGGCCGCCGCCAAGGCGGCCGCGGACAAGATCGCCCCCGAGCAGGCCCAGGCCGAGGCCTTCCGCCCGAAGCTCGAGGCCGCCAAGGCGAAGGTCGAGGCCCTGCGGGCCCAGTACCTCAAGCTCAAGCCCAAGACCCTCTGACCCCCGAATCCCGAAAGGCGGCCCGGCATTTCCGCGACTGCACTTTGATGCGATCCTCCGCCCGCGGGAATAACGGGCGCCCGGGCCCGGTCATACCCGGCGGGGGAAGCCCCGTTTTTTCGGGCCTGCGCGCCGCATTCCGGCGCCGGAAACGTATAGAATATTACGGTATCCGAAATATCCGGCTACCAAGATACATGGGCAACGCGGAAAAGCTCGACCTCCTCCTCCACCGCTTCCTCTCCGGCTTCTTCGCGATCCCCGCCCGCCAGCCGGCCTCGGGCGCCATCACCTTCGCCCAGATGCGGGTCCTCTGGACGCTCGACGGCAACGGCCGCTTCGCCACGCCCGGCGAGATCGCCGACCGGCTGGGCGTCACCTCGTCCACCGCCACCGGCCTCATCGAGCGGCTGGCCGACGGGGGCTACATCCACCGCAGCCATTCGACCCAGGACCGCCGCCAGGTCCTCCTCCGGCTCCGCCCCAAGGGCCGCCGCATGATGGCCGGCTTCCGGAAGCTCCGTCAGTCGCGCCTGCAGAAGCTCATGACCCGGATGGGCCGCACGGACGTGGTCCGCATGACCGACGCTCTTGAAACGCTGAACGACATCATGGCCCGATGGAAGGCGCCCTCCCGATGAAGCGAACAATCCTGATCCTCTCGGCGATCCTGCTCGCCGGCTGCGCGGACATCCGCGAAGCCCGCCGCGCCCAGGATCCCGACTCGCGCCGCGACGGCGAGCGCACCGTCAGCGCCGACGAGGCGGGGCTGGGGGCCGGCTCCACCCTCTCCGTCGACAAGGGCGTCGCCATCGCCCTCAAGTACCACCCCTCGATCGCCGCCGGCCGCGCCCGCGTGGAGCAGTCCGGGGCGAGCCTCGAGCAGATCCTCTCCGGCTACCTCCCGCAGATCTCCTTCTCCGCCGACTACCGCTGGCAGAAGTCGGGCGGCGCCGGCAGCGCGCCCCCCTCGGGCGCGACGATCCGCAACAGCGGCATCGTCCAGACCCACGGCGGGGGCTTCTCGGTCTCCCAGCTCCTCTACGACTTCGGGAAGACGGACGCGCTCCGGCGCCAGGCCTACTCGAACTTCGTCGCCGCGCAGTCCGACCTGGCTTCCGCCGAGAACGAGGCCGTCTTCGGCTTCAAGCAGGCCTTCTTCGACGTCCTGAAGCGCGAGGAGCTCGTCCGCGTGGGCGAAGAGACCGTGCGCCAGTTCGAGAAGCGCCTCGAGCAGGTGAAGGGCTTCGTCGAGGCGGGGACGCGGCAGAAGTACGACCTGACCAAGGCGCAGGTCGACCTCGGCAACGCCCAGCTCACGCTCGTGAAGGCGAAGACCGCCCTCAGCGTGGCGAAGGCGACGCTCAACACGTCGCTCGGCCTCGCCTCCGATCCGGCCTACGCCATCGACCGCAGCGCCGCCCCCGGCGCCTGGACCATGGGCTTCGAGGAGGCCGTCGAGGCCGCCCGCCTCTACCACCCGAGGCTCCAGGGCTTCCTGCTCCGCGAGAACGCCGCGCGCTCGGCGATCGACGCCGCGATCGCCGACTTCTACCCCCAGCTCTCGCTCGGGGGGTCCTTCTCCTGGTCCGGATCCCTCGCCCCGGTCAACTGGTTCTCCTTCCTCGGCCCCGCCCTCAACTAGGTAGTCTTCAGCGGCTGGGACAAGACCGGCCAGCTCCACGGCGCCGTCGCCTCGCTCCGCGAGTCCTACGCCAACCGGGCGCAGGAGGAGCAGCTGATCTTCCTCGACCTCCGCCAGGCCTACGCGGTGCTCGAGGACACCCGCGAGAGCCTGAAGATCGCGGGGCTCACGGTGAAGCAGGCGGAGGAGACGCTCGACCTCGTCACCGGCCGCTTCCAGGTCGGCAAGGCTTCGTCGGTGGAGCTCACCGACGCCCAGGTCACGCTCGCCAACGCCCGCGCCTCGGAGATCCAGGCGCGCTTCGATTTCGAAATCTCGATCGCCGCCATCGAACGCTCCATCGGAGGCAACCGCAAGCCATGAAAAAAGCCATCCTGATCGTCCTCCTGCTCGCGGCGGCCGGCGGCGCCGTCTGGTGGTTCTTCATCCGGCAGTCCGAGCCCGCCGTGAAGTTTCGCCTCGGCAAGGTCGAGCGCGGCGACCTGAGGGTCGTCGTTGGCGCGACCGGCACGGTCCAGCCCTACCTCCTCGTCCAGGTCGGCACCCAGGTGACGGGCACCATCCAGAAGCTGCTGGTCGATTTCAACTCGCGGGTGACCGAGAAGGAGCTCGGGCGCTCGAAGGAGCTCCAGAAGAAGGAGCTGATCTCCCCCTCCGACCTCGATGCCGCGGTCGCGACCTACGAGTCGCTCGCCGCGGGCGTGAAGGTCGCCGAGGCCTCCGTCGCGCAGGCCGCGGCGGCGCTCGAAAGCTCGATGGTCAACCTCCGCTACACCACGATCATCTCGCCGATCGACGGCGTGGTCATCTCGCGCAACGTCGACGTGGGCCAGACGGTGGCGGCCAGCCTCTCCGCCCCCACGATCTACGTGATCGCCGACGACATGAAGAAGGTCCAGATCCAGGCCAGCGTCGCCGAGGCGGACATCGGCCGCATCAAGGACGAGATGGACGTGACCTTCACGGTGGACGCCCACCGGACTGACCGTTTCAAGGGAAAGGTCTCCCAGATCCGCCTCTCCCCCACCACCGTGCAGAACGTCGTGACCTACACGGTCATGATCGACGCGGCCAACCCCGGCGGGAAGCTGCTCCCGGGCATGACGGCCAATGTCTCCTTCGAGATCGCGCAGTACAAGGACATCCTCAAGATCCCGAACGCGGCCCTCCGCTTCACGCCGCCCGCGGAGCATGCGCCGGCCCCGACCGCCGCCGCGCCGGCGACGGCGCCCGCCCCGGCGGGAGCCCCCGGCGGAAGCGGCAAGCCCCGGGGCGAGCGGAAGTCGCAGCAGCAGAGCCGCGTGTGGCTCAACGGACCCGCGGGCCTCGTCTCCCTGCAGGTCACGGCGGACGCGACCGACGGGACCTGGACGCGCATGACCCAGGGCGACCTGACGGAGGGGCAGGAGGTCGTCATCGGGATGATCCTGGAGGGCGCCGATCCGGCCATGACGACCAATCCCTTCGCCCCCTCCCGCGGCGGCGGACCCGGGGGCGGCGGTCAGCGGGGAATGCGGTGAGCGACAACGTCATCGAGATCCAGAAGCTCAACAAGATCTACCACGTGGGCGAGGTGGACCTCCACGTCCTCAAGGGCGTGTCGGTGAAGATCCGCCGCGGGGAGATGGTCGCGATCATGGGCGCGTCGGGCTCCGGCAAGACGACGCTCATGAACATCATCGGCTGCATGGACCGCCCCACCGACGGCCTCTACGTCCTCGACGGCGAGGAGATTTCGACCCTGCAATCCGACCGGCTGGCCTTCATCCGCAACAAGAAGTTCGGCTTCGTCTTCCAGAGCTTCAACTTGCTGGCGCGGACCTCGGCGCTCGAGAACGTCGAGCTCCCCCTGCTCTACTGGAACCGCCTTTCGCGGGGCGAGCGGCTGGACCGGGCGATGACGTCCCTCACGCGGGTGGGGCTCGCGGACCGGGTGACGCATCATCCCAGCCAGCTCTCGGGCGGGCAGCAGCAGCGCGTCGCGATCGCACGGGCGCTGGTCAACCAGCCGCAGATCCTGCTGGCGGACGAGCCCACGGGCAACCTGGACAGCAAGTCCGAGCGCGAGGTGATGGGCATCTTCCACGACCTGCACAAGGCCGGGCTCACCGTGATCCTCGTCACCCACAACCAGGAGATCGCCGACCACGCCGAGCGGACGATCCGGATCCGCGACGGGCTGATCCAGGAGGACGCGGCATGAACCCCTTCGCGTCGATCCTGCTCTCCATCCGCGCGCTGGGCCGCAACAAGGTCCGGACCTTCCTGACCATGCTGGGCATCGTGATCGGGATCGCGAGCGTGATCGCCATGGTGGCGATCGGTTCGGGCGCGTCGAAGAAGATCGAGAGCCAGATCAATTCGATGGGCCGGAACCTGCTCATGGTGCTGCCGGGCGCCATGTCCTCGGGCGGCTTCTCCATGGGCTCGGGGACGGTGACGACGCTGACGCCGGAGGACGGCCTGGCGATCCTGAAGGAAGTGCCGACGGTCGAGGCGATGACGCCGGTGGCGCGGGCCCGGGGCCTGCAGCTGGTTTACGGGAGCCTGAACTGGGCGCCGAACCAGATCATGGGCGCGAGCCCCGCCTTCGTGGAGGTGCGGGACTGGCCGGTCGAGGAAGGCTCCTTCTTCACGGACCAGGACGTGGTCGCGGCCTCGAAGGTCTGCGTGCTCGGCAAGTCGGTGGCCGACAACCTGTTCCAGGGCGAGAAGGCGATCGACCAGGTGATCCGGGTGAAGAACATGCCCTTCAAGGTGGTCGGGGTGCTGGCGCGCAAGGGGACGAGCGCGATGGGCCAGGACCAGGACGACCTGATGCTCTGCCCCTGGACCACGGTCAAGATGGTGCTGCAGGGCTCGGCCTTCCACAACGTGGACTATCTGCTCGTCTCGGCGAACTCCGCCACCGAGCTGCCCGAGGCGGTGACGGACATCACGGGCCTCCTGCGCCAGCGCCACAAGATCCGCGACGGCGAGCTGGCGGACTTCCGCATCATGCTGATGAGCGAGATGATGTCGACCGCCTCGGAGAGCACGAAGACGATGACGATGCTGCTCCTCATGATCGCCTCGATCTCCCTGCTCGTGGGCGGGATCGGGATCATGAACATCATGCTGGTCTCGGTCGTCGAGCGGACGCGCGAAATCGGCCTCCGGATGGCGGTGGGGGCGCGCCGGCAGGACATCCTTCTGCAGTTCCTGATGGAGGCGGTGGTGCTCTCGTCGATCGCTGGCATGATCGGCATGGGCCTGGGCGCGGCCTCGGCGATCGTGATCTCGAAGACGCTCAACTGGCCCACGCTGATCGCGCCGTCGGCGATCGGCGCCTCGTTCTTCTTCTCGACGATCGTGGGCGTGTTCTTTGGCTTCTACCCCGCGCTCCGCGCCTCGAGGCTGGACCCGATCGAAGCGCTGCGGTACGAGTGACCTTCGGCGGCTAGATCAATTCGCGGATGGGCTCCACGCCCGAATCCACGAGGTACTGCGGGCGGCCCTGGGGATCGTCCACCGTGGCCTGGCGGACGTCGATGCCCAAGCGGTGATAGAGGGTCGCGAAGACCTCCTGGAAGGTCACCGGGCGCTCGGTGACGTGGCCGCCGATCTTGTCGGTGGCGCCGATCACCTGCCCCGTCTTGAGGCCGCCGCCGGCCATCACCGCGAAGGTGACCGCGGGCCAGTGGTCGCGGCTGTTCATGTTGTTGATCTTGGGCGTCCGGCCGAACTCGCCCCACATCACCACCGTGACGTCCTTGTCGAGCCCGCGCTCGTGGAGGTCCGTCACCAGCGCCGTGAGGCCCTGGTCGAGCATCGGGTACTCGACGCGCGAGCTCGGGAAGTTCATGCCGTCGCCGCCGTGCCAGTCCCAGCGGCTGTAGTTCATCGACACGACCCGGGCGCCCGCCTCGACGAGCCGGCGGGCCACCAGGAAGTTGCGCACCATGCGGGGCGCGCCGTCGCGCTGGTAGGTCACGTCGTTCGTCCCGTAGCGCTCCAGGATGCGCGGGTCATCCTTGGAGAGGTCCAGCGCGTTCACGAGCGCGGAGGTG
>JACQFK010000203.1 GCA_016200125.1 Planctomycetota bacterium | reverse complement strand
TGGCCGCCTGCACCGGCTTCGCCTACGGCCTCTCCTCCGGCCGCGCCTACATCTCGAGCGGCCAGTCCAAGCGCTGCCTCGTGATCGGCGCCGAGGAGCTCTCCAAGATCACCGACTACCACGACCGCACCACCTGCATCCTGTTCGGCGACGGCGCCGGCGCGGTGGTGCCCGGCCCCTCCGACGACGAGAGCGACATCCTCTACTCCAAGATGGGCTGCGACGGCCGCACGGCCGACCTGATCATCACGCCCGGCGGCGGCACGGACATGCCGCTCACCGCGGAGATCGTGGAGAAGAAGCTCCACATGCTCCACATGAAGGGGCGCGAGGTCTACAAGTTCGCCGTCCCGAAGTTCGTCGAGATCATCCAGACGGCGCTTGCCGCCACCGACCTGAAGATGTCGGAGATCGCCTGGTTCATCCCGCACCAGATGAACGCGCGCATGATCGAGGCCGTGGCCGAGCGGCTCGGCTTCCCCATGGACCGCATCGTCCTGAACATCGCCCAGTACGGCAACACCTCCGCCGCGTCGATCCCGATCGCGCTCGACGAGGCTGTCCGCGACGGCCGGGTGAAGCGCGGCGACCTCCTGCTCATGAGCGCGATGGGCGCCGGCATCACCTGGGGCACGGTGGTGCTCCGGTGGTGAGCGTCGCCTATCTCTTCGCCGGCCAGGGATCGCAGGCCGTCGGGATGGGCAAGGACCTCGCCGCGGCGTTCCCGAAGGCGAAGGAGCTCTTCGACCGCGCGTCGAAGATCCTGGAGTTCGACCTCGCGAAGGTCTGCTTCGAGGGGCCCGCCGAGGAGCTCAACCGCACCGACCGCTGCCAGCCAGCCCTGCTCGTCCACGGGATCGCCTGTCTCGAGGTCGCCGCGCAGAAGGGCCTCCCCCCCGGGGAGGCCGCGGCGGGCCTCTCGCTCGGCGAGTACAGCGCCCACGTCTATGCGGGGTCGCTCAGCTTCGAGGACGGCGTGCGGCTCCTCCAGAAGCGCGGCCGCGCGATGCAGGAGGCCTGCGACCGCACGCCCTCGGGCATGGTCTCGATCCTCGGCCTCGACCGCGACAAGTGCGCCGAGGCCTGCCGGGGCCAGGGCGACGTCGGCGTCGCCAACCTGAACGCGCCGGGCCAGATCGTGCTGAGCGGCGAGAACGGGGCGCTCGAAAAGGCGGTGGCGAAGGCCAAGGAGCTCGGCGCGAAGCGGGCGATCCCCCTCAAGGTCGCCGGCGCCTACCACTCGGTCGTGATGAAGTCCGCCCAGGAGCAGATGCAGAAGGAGCTCGCGGCGGTGAAGATCTCCCGGCCGCGGATCCCCGTCTACGCCAACGTGAACGCCCGGCCGCTCAGCGATCCCGAGGAGATCCGCGCGGCGCTCGCGACGCAGATCTGCAGCCCGGTGCTCTGGGAGGACTCGATCCGCGCGATCGGCGCCTCGACGTACTTCGAATTCGGCCCGGGCCGGGTCCTCGCGGGCCTCGTCCGCAAAATCGACGACAAGGCCGAGGTGGTCTCGATCGAAGGAGCAGCCTGAGAATCCAGTACCCATCAGGCAGAGATTTCCCCCTCCCCGCCCTCCCCGGCGGGGAGGGCGAGCGTCCCCCGCAGGGGGACAGGAGGGGGGAGCCTCTCCGTTGTGTACTGGGTACTGTCTACGGGTTCTCCAGAGGGAAAGAGAGACTCTCGCATGAAGATTGACTTGTCCGGACGCTCGGCTCTGGTCACCGGGGCCAGCCGCGGGATCGGGCGGGAGATCGCCAAGGCGCTCGCCGGGGCGGGGGCCAAGGTCGCTTGCGTCGCCACGAACGAGGAACTCCTGAACTCGCTCGTCGCCGAGATCGGCAACGGCGCCCTCGCCCTGAAGTGCGACGTCTCCAAGCCCGCCGAGATCGAGGCCACGGTCGAGAAGGCCGCCCAGGCGCTCGGCGGCCTGGACATCCTGGTCAACAACGCCGGCGTCACGCGCGACAACCTGCTCCTCCGGATCAAGGAGGAGGACTGGGACACCGTCCTCGACACGAACCTGAAGGGGCCCTTCCTGTTCATCAAGGCCGCCGGCCGCTTCCTCATGCGGTCCAAGGCGGGGCGCATCATCAACATCTCCAGCGTCGCGGGAGTGCTGGGCAACGCCGGGCAGGCGAACTACAGCGCCTCGAAGGGCGGACTGATCTCCCTCACCAAGACCGCCGCCCGCGAGCTCGGCTCGCGCGGCGTCTGCGTCAACGCCGTCGCGCCCGGCTTCATCAACACCGACATGGCCGCGAAGGTAGACGCCAAGGTCATCGAAGACGTCGTGCAGAGCCTGCCGCTGCGGCGGATGGGCGAGGCGAAGGAGATCGCGGCGGCGGTGCTCTTCCTCGCGAGCGACCTCGCCGGCTACGTCACGGGCCAGGTCCTGGGCGTCGACGGCGGCATGGCGATGTAGGGGATTCCCCTAGCTTTCTCCGGCTTTTTTTCCCGCTTTGCCCCCCGGGCCGCATACCTTATGTGATAAACTCCCCCTTCAGAGAACCCGATGAGACTGTCTGCCTTCTGCATGGCGGCCGCGACGGCCCTGGCCCTGGCCGCAGGGTCCGCCCAGGCCCAGGCCGGCGACGCGCTGGCCGAGGGCGATGCCTACGCGGAGAAGAACGAATTCGAGTCCGCGATCGCCTCCTACACCCGCGCCACCCTCCTGAATCCCCGCTACGCCGCCGCCTACTCCCACCGCGGCCGCGTCTACCGCCGGAAGGGAGAGCTCGACAAAGCCATCCAGGACCTCGATCACGCCATCGGCCTCAACGCCGGCGAAATCTGGGCCTACCGGGAGCGCGGACTCGTGTACCTGGCCAAGCCGGACTTCGAACGGGCCATCGCCGATTTCGACAAGGCCGTCCAGCTCGACCCCCGCGACCAGGCCTCGCTCTTCAACCGCGGCCTCGCCCGCCAGGCCGCGGGCCAGCTCGACGCGGCGATCGTCGACTACACCCTCGTCCTCAAGGCGACCCCGGACTTCTTCAAGGCCTACGCCAACCGCGGCGCCGCCTACGCCCAGAAGAAGGAGTTCACGAAGGCCTTCGCCGACTTCAACACGGCGCTGCGCTACAACCCGCGCTACACCGGCGCCTACCTCGAGCGGGCGCGCATCCTCCTGGACCGCGCGGACTTCGACGCCGCCCTCCGCGACTACGGCGAAGTCATCCGCATCGAGCCCGCCGAGAAGCTCCACTACCACACCCGCGCGGCCATCCATTCGAAGATGGGCCAGTTCGGCAAGGCGGTCGAGGACCTGACGAAGGCCCTCGAGCTCGACTCGTACTTCCTCGAGGGCTACCGCGCCCGGGCGCGGGCCTACGAGGACTCGAACCAGCTCGACAAGGCGCTGGCCGATTTCAGCAAGGCCCTCGAGCTGGAGCCCCGCGACACGATGATCTACCTGGCGCGCGAGGAGTACCGCCTCCGCAAGCAGCAGCTCGACGAGGCGATCGGCGACTACTCGCGGGCAATCCTGAAGGACTTCCAGTTCGCCTTCACCTTCGCCCGCCGCTCGCGCCTGCGCCACCAGAAGAAGGACCTGGAGGCGGCGCTGGCGGACATCGAGACCGCGCTCAAGCTCGCCCCCGGCACCACCGAATACGTCGTCCTGAGAGGCGACATCCGGCGCGACCGGAACGAGCTGACCCTCGCGGCGGCGGACTACCAGGGCGCGCTCCGGGCCGGCCACTCCACGGACGACGCCGGGCCCCGCCTGATCGAGGTCCAGCACCGCATCGGCGGCATCGAGCTTTCCCTCGCCGCCTGCGTCCAGCTGACCACCGCGGTCCCGACCTTCGCCTGGGGCCACGCGGAACGCGGGCGGCTCCTGATCCAGAAGGAGATGCGGACCGAGGCGCTGGCCGAGCTCGACCGCGGCCTGACGCTGAACCCGAAGCTCCTCCAGTTCCGCGAGGCGCGCGCCGACCTCCGCGAAAGCCGCGAACTCTGGACCGGCGCGATCGAGGACTACACGGAGGTGATCGGGACCGGCTCGACCCGGGCCGACCTCTACGCGAGCCGCGGCCGCTGCTATCGGAAGCTCGGCGAGATGATCCCGGCCTTCAACGACTTCACGAAGGCGGTGGAGCTGAGCCCGAACTATGCCTGGGCCCAGACCGAGCGCGCGGAGATCAGCGTCCTGCGGAAGGAATGGGAGATCGCGATCCAGGCGGCCACGGAGGCCCTGCGGGTCGATCCGGGCTACGTCTGGGCCTGGCGCGCCCGGGCCCAGGCCCAGGCCGGCAAGGGCGAGACGGCGGCCGCGCTCGGCGACTTCGCGGCGGCGATCGAGCTCGCGCCGAACGTCGCCTCGCTCTACCGCGAGCGCGGGATCCTCCTCCTCAAGTCGCCTCCCGCGGACGCGGCGCTGCAGGACTTCACGCGCGCCATCGAGCTGGAGCCCGAGCACGACGCCCTGGCCCACCGCGCCGAGATCTACCGCCGCGAGAAGCGCTACGCCGAGGCGATCGCGGACTACACCCGCCTGCTCGCCCTCGAGCCGAAGTCGACCAAGCTCTACGCCCTGCGCGCCGAGGCGAAGTTCGCCGGCGGCGACGAGGAGGGCGCGAAGGCCGACTGGGCCAAGGCCGGCGACGACGCCCCCCTCGAGCGCCGCACCGCCTCGGACAAGAAAGAGTAAGCCCCGCCCCGCTCCACGCCCCGAACCGTCTGCGTCTGGCGGTCTGTCGGGAGTTGTTGGGAGTCGGGTGTTGGGATTTCATTGGGATTTGGGAGTTGGGAGTTATCATGTCGCCCATGTCCGAAGATCGGCAGGCCAATCTCGACAAGCTCCGGCGCAAGGCGCTCGAGGGCGGCGGTCCCGACAAGGTCGCCCGCCAGCACGCCGCCGGCAAGATGACCGCCCGGGAGCGCGTCGCGCTCCTCGTCGACGAGGGCTCCTTCGACGAGATCGACATGTTCGTCGAGCACTCCGCCACCCACTTCGGGATGGCGTCCAAGAAGTTCCCGGGCGACGGCGTGGTCACCGGCTTCGGACGCATCGACGGGCGGCCCGTGGGGGTCTTCTCCCAGGACTTCACCGTGCTCGGCGGTTCGCTCGGCCTCGCCCACGCGCGGAAGATCTGCAAGATCCAGGACCAGAGCCTGAGGCTCGGCATCCCGGTCATCGGCCTAAACGACTCCGGCGGCGCCCGGATCCAGGAGGGCGTCGAGTCGCTGGGCGGCTACGCCGACATCTTCCTGCGCAACACGCTCGCCAGCGGCGTGATCCCCCAGATCTCCGCGATCCTCGGGCCCTGCGCCGGCGGCGCCGTCTACTCGCCCGCCATCACCGACTTCGTCTTCATGGTCCAGGGGACCAGCTACATGTTCGTCACGGGCCCGAACGTCATCAAGGAGGTGACGCGCGAGCAGGTGACTTTCGAGGACCTCGGCGGCGCCGCGGTCCACAACGAGAAGAGCGGCGTGGCCCACTTCGCGACGCGGAACGAGGCCGACTGCCTCCAGCAGATCCGCCAGCTCCTCTCCTACGTGCCGCAGAACAACCTGGAGGAGCCGCCCCACGTCCCCACCGGGGACGATCCCACGCGGCGCGACCGCAAGCTCAACGACATCGTCCCCGACAGCCCCCAGAAGCCCTACGACATGAAGGACGTCCTCACGACCGTCGTCGACAACGGCGTCTTCTTCGAGGTCCACAAGGACTTCGCCCGGAACATCCTGGTGGGCTTCGCCCGGCTCAATGGCCGCTCCGTCGGGATCGTCGCCCAGCAGCCCGCCTTCCTCGCCGGATGCCTGGACATCGACAGCTCGGTCAAGGCCGCCCGCTTCATCCGCTTCTGCGACTCCTTCAACATCCCGATCATCACC
>JACQFK010000202.1 GCA_016200125.1 Planctomycetota bacterium | reverse complement strand
ATCGGGGGGATTTCGGCGGCCTCCCTCTTGCTCTGCAGGGAGCGGAGGTGATCCATGTTGAAAGCCCTGCTCTGCACCTTTCTGCTCCTTCCCGCGGTCCCGCCGCAGACGTTCACGATCAGCGGCACCTTGAAGTTCGGCGGCGCCGTCCCCAAGCCCAAGCCGAACAAGCCGCTGACCGACGATCCCCCCTGCTGCGCGCTCCACAAGGATCCCCCCCTCAAGGATGACCTGGTGATCGCGGAGGAGGGCGGCGTCCGCTGGGCCTTCGTCTACCTCAAGAAGGGCGTCCAGGGCCAGTTCCAGGCTCCCGCGAAGGCGGTCCAGATCGACCAGGTGGGCTGCACCTACACGCCGCATATGGTCGGCGTGATGCCGGGGCAACTGCTCAACTTCCGCAGCAGCGACCCGATGCTCCACAACATCCACGGGCTCCCCTTCGTCAACCCGCCCTTCAATTTCGGGCTGACCCAGGGGGCGGCCCGAGGCGTCAAAATGACGACCCAGGAGGTGCCGGTGAAAGTCGTCTGCGACGTCCATCCGTTCATGGCCTGCTACGCCGGCGTCGTCGAGCATCCCTTCTTCGCGGTGACCGACGCGGCCGGCCGCTTCGAGATCCGGAACGTGCCGCCGGGTGCCTACACGCTGGCCGTCTGGCATGAGAAGCTCAAGACGGACGACCGGGAGATCACGGTGACCGCGGCCCTCGCGGCCGACTTCGTCCTGAACTTCAAGTGAGGCGCCCGTCGGCGCTGGCCGTCCTGATGCTGGCGGGCTGCAGCAGCGCGCCCTCCGTCCTCCGCGGAACGCTGCACTACGGGGGCGCGGTTCCGAAGCGTCCGCCGATCTCGGCGAAGGTTGTTCCGGGCGCCCCCGAGGAAGGAATCGCGCGGGACGACTTCGTGGTGGACGATCGGGGCGGCGTCCGCTGGGCCTTCGTCTACGTCAGCAAAGGCCTGGAAGGCCGGACCTTTGCGCCGCCCGCCTTGCCCGCCGTGATGGAGCAGAACGGCCTGATCTACCGTCCCCACGTCCTCGGGCTGCAGGCGGGACAGGAGCTCGAATTCTTCAACCGCGACACGCTCGTCATCCACAGTCCCCACATCGTCTCGTCGCTGAGGATGCCGGAGAATTCCCCCCAGGTGATGCAGGCCGGCGAACGGCGGCGGGCCCGCTTCACGAAGCCCGAGATCATGGTCAAGCTGAAGTGCGACGTTCTCCCCTGGATGATCGCCTGGCTCGGCGTGGTGGACCACCCGTACTTCGGCGTGACCGATGCCTCGGAGGCTTTCGAGATCCGCGATCTTCCCCAGGGGAGGTACACTCTGAGCGTGTGGCATGAGAAGCTTCAGGCGGACGACCGGGTCATCGACGTGGGCGCCGACGTGAACGCCGACTTCGAGTGCCGTCTCAAATGAAGCGGCCGTTGATCATCGTCCTGGTCCTGGCGCTGCTGATCGCGCTCGCGTTCCTGCTCCACCGGGGCGCGCGGGTGCAATGGCCCGTGCCTCCGCCGCCTCCTCCCCGGGAGGCCGATCCTGAACCCCCGCCGGCTCCGCCGACCGTCGTGTCCGCCCCCCAGCCGCCCAGGGTCCCCCCACCACCGCCGCCACCTCCGCCCCTGATGATCCCGCCGGCCCCCCTGCAGGAGACCGTGAAGGGCGGCAGCGTCCGCGGGACGGTGAAGCTCAACGGGATCCGGCCGCCGCGACGCACGATCAAATCGATGGCGGAGCCGAGATGCGCGGCCCTCCACCCGAGCGGCCTGCTCCGGGACGACATCGTCATCGACCCGGAGAACAACGTCCGCTGGGCCTTCGTCTACGTGGCGGAGGGAAACGTCGGGCCCGCGAAAGGGCTGCTGCCGCCCGTCCTGCTCGACCAGGTGGGCTGCCGCTTCGAGCCGCACGTGCTGGGGCTCCGGGTCGGCCAGCCGCTCAACATCTGGAACAACGACCCGCTGCTCCACAACGTCCACGCGGAGCCGGAGGACAACCGCGCGTTCAACTTTGGCCTGCCGACCCTGGGACTCTTCGAGACCAAGACCTTCCTCAAGCGGGAAGTCATGATCCCGATCCGCTGCGACATCCATCCCTGGATGCAGGCCTGGGTGGGCGTGCTGGACCATCCGTACTTCTCGGTGACCAGCGACACGGGAGGCTACGGGATCGTCGACCTGCCGCCCGGCCGCTTCCTCATCAAGGTCTGGCACGAGGCCTTTGCCGGCGTCGAACGGGAAGTCGAGGTCCAGCCCGGCGCCGACGTCCGCCTCGACTTCGTGCTCGACGCACGGAAATAATGAAGAAGGCGACGTTTGTCGTGGGAGCGCTGGCGCTGTTGATCGTCCTGGCCTTTCTGCTGCACCGGAATCCCGCCGAGCAGAGGCCGTCCCGACCGCCGCCGAAGCCGCTGATTCACGTCGCTCCGGACGCGCCGGCGACTTCGCCGGAGACTCCGCCTGCGGTCCGCAGGTCCGAAGTTCCTCCGGCTCCGGCCCTGCCGGGGTCGATCCGCGGCGGGGTGAAGATCAAGGGGCCGATCCCTCCGCGGAAGATCCTCAAGCTCGACGTGGATCCCAAGTGCCAGTCCTACCACGCGGGGCCGGTGATGTCGGACGCGCTGGTCGCAGACGCCGGCGGCAACGTCCAGTGGGCCTTCGTCTATGTCAAGTCAGGGCCGATCGGCACGCCGCCGCCCGCGCCGACGACGCCGGTCCTCATGGATCAGATCCGCTGTGTCTTCACGCCTCACATGGTCGGGGTCCGGGTCGGCCAGCCGCTCCGGGTTCTCAGCAGCGACGACCTGCTCCACAACGTCCATGCGCTGCCGTTCCAGAACAATGAGTTCAACGTCGGCCTGTACACGGCCGGCCTGGAGGTCGTGCGGACCTTCGACAAGCCGGAACTGATGGTCAAGATCAAGTGCGACGTTCACCCCTGGATGAGCTCATGGATTTGCGTCATGGAGCACCCTTACTTCTCGATCACCAACGAAATCGGCTCGTACGGCATCCATGGCCTTCCGCCGGGCCGCTTCGTCGTCGAGGTCCTGCACGAAGGCTGGCGCCCCGTGTCGCGCGAGGTCGAGGTCCCCTCCGGCGGCGATGCGGCGGCCGACTTCCTGCTGGACCTGAAAAGAGACTAGCCTATAATAGCCCCCCGCATGAAGTACCTCTGGATCGTCTTCGTCGTCGTCGTCGCCTGCGCGGTCGCCGCCGTGGTCGGCTTCTGGCTGCGGGCGAGCGGCCGCTACGAGCGGGT
>JACQFK010000212.1 GCA_016200125.1 Planctomycetota bacterium | reverse complement strand
TGGCACGGCGACTTCCTCGACGCCTCGAAGCACTGGGTCGACCGCGGCTCCGGCTTCCAGTCACCGGCCGGCGAGGACGTGATCCCGATGACCGACGGCGCGCCCTTCGCCCTGCTCGCGGACGAGAAGGCGGCCTGGCCCAAGGCGAGCGGGCACGAGGCGGGCTACCAGTTCGGCGGCTACGAGCTCGACTCGAAGCGCCGCCCGGCCTTCCAATACTCCTTCGGCAAGGTCGACGTGCGCGACTTCTTCGAGGCGGTCGACGCCAAGCCCCGTCCGGAGTTCCGCCGCACGATCACCCTTGCTTCGAAGGAGGCCCCCGCCGGACTCTGGTTCCGCGCCGCGGCCGGGAGGAAGCTCGAGATGAAGGACGGGATCTGCGTGCTCGACAACGGGCTCAAGGTGAAGATCGAGGGGTCCGGCGTGCCGGTCCTGAGAGGGACCGAGCTCCTCGTGCCCGTCGTGCTCAAGGACGGAACGGCCAGCCTCCTCGTGACCTACTCGTGGTGACGCGATGAATGCACTCGCTCTCGTCCTGACGCTGGCGCTCCCGGCGCAAGCCGCGAAAGAATCGGAAGAGGACTACTACCCGCTGATCAGGATCCCGATCCCGAAGGACATCATGCTCGAGGCGGGCGGCATCGAGCTCATGCCCGACGGGAAGATCGCCGTCTCGACCCGGCGCGGCGAGATCTGGATGATCGACAAGGCCTTCGAGAATCCGCCCATGAACGCGAAGTTCACCCGCTTCGCCGCCGGACTCCATGAAGTCCTCGGACTCGCCTACCGCGACGGATGGCTCTACGCCCAGCAGCGCTGCGAGCTGACGAGGATGAAGGATGCGGACGGCGACGGCCGCGCCGACGTCTTCAAGACCGTCTGCGATCTCTGGTCGATCTCCGGCGACTACCACGAGTACGCCTTCAGCACGAAGTTCGACAAGGAAGGGAACATCTGGATCGTGCTCTGCCTGACGGGGTCGTTCACCAGCGACGTCCCCTTCCGCGGCTGGTGCGTCCGGGTCACTCCCGAGGGGAAGATGATCCCGACCTGCAGCGGCATCCGCTCTCCCGGCGGGATGGGCATGAACGCGGAAGGCGACGTCTTCTACTGCGACAACCAGGGCGTGTGGAACGGGACGAGCGCGCTCAAGCACCTCGTGCCGGGCTCCTTCCAGGGCCACCCCGACACCTACAAGTGGTACTCCCTCGCGCCCAACATGGGGCCGAAGCCCGAGGCGCCGAAGAGCGGCAGCCGCTTTCACATCGAGGCGGCGCGCATCCCTGAGTACGTTCCGCCGCCGGTCCTGCTGCCGCACGGCATCGTGGGGAACTCCGCGAGCGGCATCGCCTGCGACACCACCGACGGCAAGTTCGGCCCCTTCAAGAAGCAGCTCTTCGTCTCCGACCAGTCCTTCAGCGTCGTCAACCGCTGCTTCCTCGAGAAGATCAACGGCCGCTGGCAGGGGGCCTGCTTCTCGTTCCGGAGCGGCTTCGGATCGGGCAACGTGCCCGAGCTCATGACGGCGGACGGCTCGCTCTGGGTGGGCGGGACGAACCGGGGCTGGGGCTCGCGGGGCGGCGCGCCCGGCGCGATCGAGCGCCTGATCTGGTCCGGCAAGGTCCCCTTCGAGGTGCTCGAGATGCGCGCGAAGCCCGACGGCTTCGAGCTCGTGTTCACGAGGCCCGCGGACAAGGCGGCGGCCGCGAATCCCGCCTCCTACGCGATCCGCACCTTCACCTACATCTTCCAGGCGGCCTACGGCAGCCCCGAGGTGGACGCGACGACGCCGAAGATCAGCTCCCTCAAGGTGAGCGACGACGGCCTCTCGGCGCGGCTGACGCTCGACGAGATGAAGATCGGCAACATCCACGAGTTGAAGATGCCGGGCCTTCGGTCGGCGGAAGGGAAGCCGCTCCTGCATCCGACGGGCTGGTACACGTTGTGGAATCTGCCGAAGGAATGAAGAACCCGTTCCCCGTACCCGGTACGAAGTACCCGGAGCCTCTCCTGGTAACTATTTTCCGACTTTCTCGCGCGCTTCCTGGATGTCCTTCAGGAGCGTCTTCGGTGTGGCCGTCGTGATCGTCTTGAGCACGGCGGGAGGCTCCTTGGTCGGATCGATGAGGAGCAGCGTCGGCGCCGCACTGACCTTGTACAGCTTCGCCTCCGGCGAGTCTTTGACGAAGGGGACCTTGGCGAAGGCGCAGTTCAGGATCTCGGGATTGACCGTCGCGTCGAGGAAGAGCTTCATGAAGGCCTCGGTCTTCGGGGTCTTGTCGGCGAAGAGCGCCGCGACCATGTAGCCGCCCGCCTTGCCGCCGTCGACGGCGGCCTTCACGTTGTCCGCGCCTTCGGGCAGGTCGGGGGCGCCGAAGTCCTCCTTGATGTTCTTCTCGTAGGCAGCGCCGTTGCCCCACTTCTTGGCGCAGGCGGTGCAGCAGAGGCCGATGACTTTGCCCTTGTAGATGACGGTGACCTCGACGTCGACCTTGTGATCGGTCTGGACGGGGCACATCTTGTTGACGGGCTTCTTGTCCTGCTCGCCCTCCGTAGGCCCGGCGGAGGAGGGGGCCGCGCCGGCGAGGGCGACGGCGAAGGCGGTCGCCAGCGCGGCGGCCGCGAGACGGCGGAGATGCTTCATGGCCCGCTCCTTCCTGCGTAGTGGTCGATTCGCCAAGTAATACGCCGCCGCCCCCGGCGGGGTTTCCCCGCAAATCACACCGTGCCGTTTGTGGGTGTCGCACCCACAAACG
>JACQFK010000211.1 GCA_016200125.1 Planctomycetota bacterium | reverse complement strand
GTCCAGCAGGCTCTCGACCTCGTCCTCGCCAGCGTCCCTCCCCCGAAGGTCGTCGAGGTTCCGCTCGCGTCCGCCGCGGGCCACTTCCTTGAAGAGAATTGCGTGAGCGACCTCGACATGCCGCCCTTCGACAAGGCGATGATGGACGGCTACGCGGTCCGCTCGGCGGACGCGGGGCCGCTTCAGGTGATCGAGGAGGTGCCGGCGGGAAAGCTGCCGAAGCGCGAGGTAGGCTCCGGGACCTGCACGAAGATCATGACGGGCGCGCCGCTGCCCGCCGGAGCCGATGCGGTCCAGCAGGTCGAGAAGACGGCGCGCGAGGGCGACCGCGTCACCCTGCTCGCGCCGGTGAAAGCAGGGCAGAACATCGCGCGCCGCGGGTCCGACCTCCGGCTCAGCGACGTCGTCCTTCGCCCGGGCCACCTCCTCCGCGCGGCCGAGATCGGCGCGCTCGCGGCGATCGGGAAGACGAGGGTCCGGGTCCGGGCGAAGCCCCGCTGCGCGGTGCTCGCGACTTCTGTTTCGCGCCGGGCGTCTTCGGGCTTCCGGGCAATCCCGTCTCGTCGTTCGTGATCTTCGAAGTCTTCGTGCGGCCCTATCTGGGATTCCCGCGGTCGAGGGTGCGGGCGCGGCTCGACTCCGACGTGAAGCAGAAGATCGAGCGTGTCCATTACCTGCCGGCGCGCGTCCGATACGAGGGATCGGAGTACGTCGCCGAGACGCTTCCATGGCAGGGCTCGGCCGACCTCTTCGCGCTGACGAAGGCCAACGCGTTCGTCGTCGTGCCCGTCCAGACCACGGTGGCGAAGGGCGAGCGCGTGGAGTGTATGATGCTGGACTGCGGATGACCAAGCTGCGCTGGGGGCTCCCCTTCCTCTTCGCGCTCATGTTCTGGTCGTCGTTCCATCCGCTGAACTTCGGCATCCTCGGCCATCTCTGCCTCGTCCCGCTGCTGGTCTACGCGCAGGTCACGTCGGGAAAGAAATCCTTCTTCGTGGCCTGGGCGGGGGGCTACGTCGCCTTCGCGGCGGGCTACTCCTGGTTTGCCTACACCGTGCCGATCGGGCCCTGGCTCGTCGCGATCTACATGGGGCTCTGGATCCCGATCTTCGTCTCGGCCGTGCGCCGCGTCGGGATCCTGGGGTCGCCCCTGATCTGGCTCGGGACGGAGGTGCTCCGCTCCACGCTGTTCGGCGGCCTGCCCTGGCTGCTCCTGGGCTACACGCAGCACGACCTGCTCTACTTCATCCAGATCGCCGACCTCGGGGGCATCTGGCTCGTGTCCCTGCTGGTCGCCTTCGTCAACGCGGCGCTCGTCCATCCGGGCCGGCGGGTGAAGATCGCGGCCGCCGCCGCGCTGCTCGCCTCGGTCGCCTACGGCGCGATCCGCGTGGAGACCCTGACGATGACCGACGGGCCGACGATCGCGGTGGTCCAGCCGAACATCCCGCAGGATCTCAAGCTGAACGCGCTGAACCGGAAGGACGTGGCCGAGGAGAACTACCGCAAGCACGTGGAGCTGACCCGGAAGGCGGCCGAGGGGAGGCCCGATCTGATCGTGTGGCCCGAGGCGGCCATCTACCGGGGCGTCTACATGAGCATGGACGATCCGCCCGAGTGGCTGAGGTCGCCGTGGTATTTCCGCCTCACCGAGCCGGCGAAGATGACGGGCTTCGACACCGTGATCGGCGCGCTCGTGGTGGAGGAGCGCTCCGGGAAGCGGGACACCTACACGAACTCCGCGGTCTGGGTGAAGCCGGACGGGAAGATCGCGGGGCGCTACGACAAGATCCACCTCGTGCCCTTCGCGGAATCCTTCTCGATCTTCCGCGAGATCGTGCGCAAGGTGTCGGGGCTTCCGCTCGAGGAGATGAGGGCGGGCGAGGCCGTGCAGATCTGGGAGACGGGCGGGACCAAGTACGGGACGCAGATCTGCTACGAGGCGATCTTTCCGGAAATTTCTCGGGAAATCGCAAGGAAAGGGGGCGCCTTCACCGTCAACATTAGCAACGACGGCTGGTTCAAGGCCAGCGGCGAGCTGGACCAGATGCTGGCGATGGCTCGCTTCCGCTCTATTGAGAACCGGATGCACGTGGTCCGAGCGACCAACACGGGAATCTCGGCCTTCATCGAGCCCACCGGGCGCCTCCAGGCGATGCTGGCGGTGGACGGGAAGCTGAAGGAGGTCGAGGGCGTGCTGGCGGGACGGATCCGAGTGACCGCCGCGACGAGCCTGTACCGGGCCGCCGGGGACTGGGCGGCCTGGCTGGGCCTGGGCGCGGCGGCGGGGCTCCTGGCCCGGCGCATTTTCGTTGACAGGAAGAAAAAGTCGGCGTAATTTGGCCCGCGTTCTGCGTGGGGAACTCTTAAAGGGGGGCAAGACATGAGCCTGCTGTCGAAGCTGTTTGTCATCCTGGTCTTCGTCATCGCCCTCGTCAAGCTGGGCATCGACGTGACCCTCTTCGCGCAGAAGGTGGACTGGAAGGACAAGTTCATCAAAGAGGTGAACTACCACTACGCCACCCAGCAGATCAAGAACGCGGAAATCGCCGCGCGCGACATGGAAGTCGAGAACCAGCGCGCGTTCATGGCGATCCTGGCCGACCGCATCAACACGCTGGACACCGAGAACTCCGGCAAGGCGGCGCGCATCAACGACCTCCAGCGGCAGCTCGACTCGGCCAACACGCTGGCCACCAAGTACGAGGCCGACATGCAGGTCTTCGTCCGCCAGCTCGAGGTCCAGCTCGCCCAGATCCAGGAGCTGACGACGAAGGTCGACGAGCACCGCGCCAAGCTGGCCAAGTCGCTCAACGAGAAGTCGCTGGCGGTGGCCGAGCTCCAGTACGCGCGGCAGCTGGCCGAGCGGCTCCAGCAGGACCTGGGCCAGCTCGAGGAGAAGCACGTCGAGATGGCGCGCGACAAGAAGCACCTCGAGGAGAAGATCAACGCGATCGCCCAGTCGGGCGGAAACGTGAACGTGGCGCCCAAGAAGGCGCTTGAGGCGAAGGTCACGGCCGTGGCGAACGAGATCGGCCTGGTGGTGATCTCGATCGGCAAGGACGACGGCGTGCTCGAAGGCGACGAGTTCACGGTCTACCGCGGCGGCGACTTCGTGGCGAAGATCGTGATCGACCGCTCGGACCGCAAGTGGTCCGCGGGCAAGGTGGTCCTCAAGAAGACGGATCCGCGCGTCGCGGACGACGTCTCCAACCACATTTTCGTGTCCGGCCCCCGGTCGGGCGGAAAGTAGGAGGACGCGATGGCACGACGCGGACAGCCTGAGCCCGAGGAAGAGGCCAACGTCGAAGACACGGAGGCCATGGAGGCGACCGAAGACGCCGCTCCCGCAGCCACCGAGTTCGTCCCCGAGCAGGCGCACAAGCCCAAGAGCGACGTCTACACGATGATCCTCATCCTCACGTTCGTCGCCTTCCTCGCCGGCTGCGTGGTGGCGGGGCGCGAGGCGTGGGAGAATTACGACGTGCAGTTCTGGGTGTTCACGAAGCACCCGCCCAAGGCGACGGAACCCGCCGCCGCGCCGGGCAGCGGCAGCAACACCGCGACGCCGGCGCCCGAGCCCGCGCCTCCGAAGTAGCGCGTCTCCGAGATTCACGGAACGGCCCCCGGGAAACCGGGGGCCGTTTCTTTTTCCCCCGGCCCGACCGTTCACCCGCCGAGCATTTCAGAAATTGTAAATTATATTTTGTATTTTATTTGCCTTCGGAAGGCGATGGAGTATACTCCCCGTGACGCCGGAGAGGCGTCGAGGATCGAGAGAGGGTTCGTGAGAGGGGGACCGGACATGCTTCATCCCATCGTCAGGCTCCCCGTCTCGCCATCGCCGGAGGCCTGATCATGTGGGGTATCCTTAAGCGCTGCTTCGGGGTCTTCTCCAAGGACATGGGGATGGACCTGGGCACCTGCAACACGCTCGTCTATGTCCGGGGCGAGGGCATCGTCCTGTCGGAGCCCTCCGTCGTGGCGATCGCACCGGAGACATCCTCGCGGTCGGTGCCGAGGCGAAGCGGATGGTGGGTCGCACCCCGGGTCACATCAAGGCCATCCGCCCGCTGAAGGACGGCGTGATCGCCGACTTCGACATCACCGAGGCCCTCATCGCCTACTTCATCCAGAAGGTCCACAACCGCAAGTTCGGCATCATGCCGCGCGTCGTCATCGCCGTCCCCTCGGGCATCACCGGCGTCGAGAAGCGCGCCGTCATCAACTCGGCCGAGCGTGCGGGCGCCCGCCAGGTCTTCGTCGTCGAGGAGCCCATGGCCGCCGGCATCGGCGCGGGCCTCCCCATGCTCGACCCCATCGGCAACATGATCGTCGACATCGGCGGCGGCACCACCGAGGTGGCCGTCCTCTCCCTCGGCGGCATCGTCGCCGCCCGCTCCGTGCGGGTCGCCGGCGACGAGTTCGACGAGGCGATCATGCAGCACCTCCGCCGCGTCTACAACCTCCAGATCGGCGAGCAGACCGCCGAGAGGATCAAGATCGACGTCGGCTCGCTCTATCCCCTGGAGCAGGAGCTGACCCTCGAGGTCAGCGGCCGCGACGTCATGGCCATGATGCCCCGCAAGGTGACGATCACCAGCGAGGAGATCCGCGAGGCCATGAAGGAGCCCTTCGACGCGATCATCCACGCGATCAAGGAGACGCTCGAGGAGACGCCGCCCGAGCTGGCGGCCGACCTCACGGAGCGCGGCATCACGATGGCCGGCGGCGGCTCGCTCATCCGCGGCATCGACCGCGCCATCCGCAAGGAGATCGACGTGCCCGTCCGAATCTCCGAGGACCCGCTCACCTGCGTCGCCCGCGGCACCGGCCTGGTCATCGAGAACCTGGACAAGTTCAAGGACGCGCTGGAGAGCGACGAAGACATCAATTGAGCTATCGGGCCATTGGAATATTGAAGAGCCGTCGCTGGAGATCCATCGGACGGGATTGAGCTTGGAGCGGTCGTCAGTTCGTCGCGGACTGTCCGGCAATGGCTCAATGGGTGAGAGGGGGAAGTCATGTCGAGGCTGATCGCGTATTTCCGGAAGGCCCACCTGACCATCATCTCGGAGAAGATGGCCGAGCGGCTGGCCCACACCGTGCGGAACATGAGGCAGGTCGATTCGGGCATCCTCCTGGGCGTCACCGGCTCCGACGTGTCGGCGCTCCTGCCGCGGCGGGTCGACGTGACCCTGGGCGAACTGCGCCTGGTGCTGCGCGGACGCCGGGTTTCCGCCTGACGATTTCGTCTATGATGGCGGCATGTATCGAGCGCTGTCCCTTCTCCTGCTGACCGCCCTCCAGGACGAAGCTCCCACCTTCGGCAAGGATCAGCGGCTGACCGCCGCGATCTACCATTCCGCCTCCGGCACGCGCCACGCCGCCGAATTCCTGGAGATGGGCAAGGCGGGCATCGAGATCGCCCTCGTCCCCTTCGAGGGGAAGGCCGAGAGCCTCGATCCGCTCGTCGCCGCGCTCGAGGGGCTCGAGAAGGAGGGCCGCCGCACTCCGCGCCTCGCCGCGCTCGTCCAGCCCGGCGCCGTCCCCGATCTTTCGGCGGCCGACGCCTTCTACGCGCGGGTGCCCGGGAAGCACGCGGCCCGGATCGACGGACGTCCGGTCGTCTGGCTCGCGCCCGCGCCGCCGGGGAGCACGCTGGAGAAGGCCGCGATGGCGGCCGCGGCGAGCCGGCTCAAGACGTCGCCATACCTGGTGACCGAGATCTCCTGGGAGAACGCGCCCGCAGACCGGACCTACGCGTCGGGCGCCCTGCGCGGCTTCGGCGCGGACGTGCCGGTCGTCTCGGTCACCCCGGGCGGCGGGAACCGCGACGAGGGGAAGGTCTACGAGCGCCTCTGGTACAAGGCGATCAAGCTCGAGTCGCGCCTCGTGCTCATCGAAAGCTGGAACGGCGCCGCGGACGGGGTCAGCGAGACCCCCGAGCGGAAGCGGAAGTACCTGGACCTGACCCAACGCCTCGTCCGCGACTTCAAGGTCAACGAGAAGCCCGTCCTGCAGAAGACCAAGTGGGCCGCCGAGACGAAGGTCGCCTACACCGCCGTCTACACCCCGCACGAGCAGGGGCTCCGGCCCGTCGCGGTGGAGGACGGGCTGGTCGAGGAGATCCGGCTCCGGGGCTTCGAGGCGCTCGGCACCAGGGAGAACCGGAAGGGGACGCTGCGGCGGATGTGCTTCGACGTCGACGATTCGTTCTGCTACTTCGAGAAGCGCTCCTTCGAGGTCGCGGTGGAGTACCTCGACCTGGGGGAGGGGAGCTTCTCGCTGGAGTACGACTCGGCCGACCGGACGATCCCTCCGGACCAGCGCGCCCTGAAGTCGGCGGGCGTCGTCAAGTTCGCCGGCTCGGGGGAGTGGCGCACCCAGACCTTTTCGCTGCCCGACGCGATGTTCGGCAACGGCCAGCCGGGCGGCTCGGACTTCCGCTTCTCCGTCGACAAGCGCGGCCTCTCGATCCGGGCGGTGCTCGTGAGCAAGAAATAGCGCTCAAATTTGCCGTGCTGGATTTTCTTCTTGACGATGCCGGGGACCCGCTCTAAAATCTCGCCCTAATTGCCCGCCCGGGGCGGGTTTTGGGGGGAATCGGAATTCCGACATCCGGTGATCCGGCTCGTCCGTGCGGACGAGCGTCAGTATAAGGTCCGACGTTTGGGGAGGTTTCGAATGCCCACGGGAACAGTGAAGTGGTTCAACGACCAGAAGGGGTACGGGTTCATCAAGCAGGAGGGAGTGGCGGAGGACATTTTCGTCCATCACACCGCGATCAAGATGGAAGGGTTCCGGACCCTGACGCCGGGAGAAGCCGTCGACTTTGAAATCAAGAAGGATGAGAAGGGCCTGAAGGCCGTGAACGTGACCCGCTCCGCGGGCGCCCCCAGCGAGGTGCCGCAGCAGTAGGATTACCAGACAATGTCACCCCTCCGGCCGCAGGGCCGGAGGGGTTTTTTATTTCCCGGAGCCCGGGAGGAAGGGCTTGAGCGGGCAGCGTTCGCAGCGCGCCTTCGGACGGCAGAACTCCTTGCCGACCGACACGATCAGCGCGTGGAACTCGTTGTAGAGCTTCGCGTCGCGCGGCAGGTGCCGCTCGAAGTACTCCTTCAGGTCGTCGTAGGTCGCCTCCTCGATCGCCAGGTCGTGCCGCGTCAGCACCCGGTGGGCGTAGGCGTCGACGACGAACACCGGCATGCCGAGGGCGTAGAGCAGGATCGCGTCGGCCGTCTCGGGGCCGACCCCCTTCACCTCGAGCAGCTCCTC
>JACQFK010000210.1 GCA_016200125.1 Planctomycetota bacterium | reverse complement strand
GACCTGCACGCGCGGCTCGTGAAGGACCATCCCGAGATCGCCGGCCGTCCGCTCCTCTTCAACCACACCGTCTTCAACCGGAGCGACACCCGCTTCTTCTTCCTCGCCCGCACCTTCACCCCGGAGCACCGGCTGGAGACGGGCATGTTCACGGCGAACCGCGACGGCTCGGACCTGCGCGAGGTGATCCCCTACGGCAGCGGCGTCTCCCACTTCGAGTGGCGGGACGCCACGCAGATCCTCGCGACCTTCCGATTCGGCGGGACGGAGATGAAGCACGTGCTCTTCACGGACGGGCTGAAGGACTACCGCGCCGTGGGCGAGGGCTTCCTCGAGGACGACGGCCACTGCAGCTTCGCGCCCGACGGCCGCTGGATCGTCACGGACCGCAACCACGCCGACACGCGGGAGAAGTCGCTGATGGTCCTCGATGTCGAGACGGGCCGCGGCGTCCTCATCGGCTCCTTCCCCGTGGGGGACTACCTCGGCGGCGACCTGCGCTGCGACCTGCATCCGCGCTGGAGCCGGACGGGCCACGCGATCTGCTTCGACGCGATCGCGGCCGACGGCACGCGCCAACTGCACCTCGCTTCGAAGGTCTAGGCCAGCTCCGTGTGCCGCGCCAGCCAGCGCCACTCGGCGAGCTTCGCCCAGGGGCGGTAAAGGCCCGCGGTCACCAGCGTCAGGAACCAGCCGAGCAGCCAGCGGCCGAAGTAGCCGCCGAAGGTGCCGCTGAACCGCACCGCCCGCAGCTGGCCGAACTTGTCGGGGACGAGGAGGTTGGCGTGGTCCCACTTCACCCACATCCACGCGATCGCCCCCAGGAGAAGCCCGCCGGTGGCGATCGAGAAGGGCAGCAGGAGCAGCATGAGGAAGAAGCGCCCGAGCACCTCCTCGCCCGTGCCCTGGAAGCCGAGCGGCGCCCCGCCGCGCGCGGGAAGGACGCAGCCGCGGTAGAAGGAGCGGCGGTAGCGGGCGTAGAGCCAGGGCAGCCCCAGCCCCGCGGTCAACGCCATGACGAGGAGCGTGATGATGAGATCGAGGACCCCGAGGCCCAGGTTCAGCGTCACCTCGACCGGCTTGCCGAAGAGACTCGTGTGGCTCATGCGGTAGCGCCGGAGCAGCGTGCCCGAGAAGCCGAAGGCAAGCTGAAGAACGGCTGCGGCGCCCCAGAGCAGGGGCCATCCCGCCTTCGCCGGAACGCCGTGATCGGTGACGTAGCGGGTGACCATGCCGAAGGGCGAGGCGGCGACCGCCAGCGCGATCGCGCCGGCGCAGGCGGCCGCGAGGATGAAGCGGAGAAGCAGCAGCGGCATCAGGCCGAACGGCGAGCCGTCGAACTGGTACTTGGGGGGCTCCTTCACGGCCTCCACGGCCTTGCGCGCGCGGACCGCGGTGCTCTTCCCGCAGTCGAAGCACTCGGTGCCCACGACGATCCACGCGTTGCAGCCGACGCAGTGGCCGAGCCCCGACTTGCAGACCGTGCACTTGACGGCGGACTCGGCGATGGCGCTCCCGCAGGACGGACAGTCCTTGAGCTGCTCCTCGGTCCCAATCAACCCTCCTTGCTCGCCTCCATGATTCTATCCTTCGGGGGTCGCGGGGAACAGAACGGCCGCCTACTTCACGATCAGCGGCTTCTCCTCGATGCCCGCTCGGCCGGACTTGTCGAAGGGGCGGTGCATGGGCTGGGCCTGGCCGTTCTCGTCGATCGTGCGGCAGCGGAGCGTGTACTTGCCCGCCGGCATCCCGGGAAGCCGCGCGGTCCAGAGGGCCTTGGTCAGCGGCAGCGGCCAGCGGCGCGGACGGCCGCTTGTCTCGTCGAAATGCATCGGAAGCGTCGGGAGCTTCCCCTCCGGAAGATCCCCGCCCCAGGTCGCCGGCGCCGGAAGGATCTCCGCGTCCCTCCAGGGCGCCTTCGTGAAGTAGGGGTCGTCGGCGGGCCAGGGATCGCCCGCCGGGGCGGCCCAGACCTGCACTTTGGACAGGCCCGAGATGCCGACCTGAACGAGACCGTTCAACGGGACGGCCTCGTCCGGCTTCGCCGACGCGGGCGCGGCCGTGAATCGCGCGAAGGTCTTCATCGCGCTGTCGACGTCGTTGTTCCCGTCGGCGTAGGTGTCGTTCGCGTGGAAGAGATTCGTGAGCACGACGTGGGTCAGCCACTTGACCGACTTGAAGCCGTAGGCCTCGGGCACGACGATCCGCACCGGACCGCCGCGCTCGGGCGTCAGGGACTTCCCGTTCAGCTTCGTGCAGAGGATCACGGGGGGGACGCCGGCGGGATCCTCCAGCACGCGGCCGATCGGCAGCGAGCTCCGGAACATCTGCTTGGGGTCGTCGTTGTGGTAGCCGTAGTAGAAGACGCGGCGGAGATCCTCCTGGGGCTTCGTCAGCCAGATCACGTCGCGGAGCGGCACCCCCTCCCAGAGGCCCATCCCCAGCGGCCGGCCGATGTTGTTGCAGGTCATCACCTTGAGGAAACTCACCGAGCGCTTCTCGGCCAGCTTCATCAGGCGCTCCCAGTCGAGCGCCGTGCCCTTCTCCTTCGTGAGCGGATTCTTGAGGTCCGCCTTGTTGAGCGGATCGCTGACCACCTCGAGCTTCCAGGTCTCGCGCGTGAGGCCGACCTGCGTCAGCTTTTCCAGTGGGAGCTTGTGGGGGAGCGGGTTGCCGCGGGAGACGTCGCGGAACTTCTCCTGCGGCGTGAGGTAGGGATCCGGATCCGGGGCCGCTTGCGCGGCCGCGGACCATCTTGGCGCGGCGCCGAGCGCCGCCGCCGACGCGCCGAACTGGAGGAAGGTCCGCCGGGAAAAGGAATCGCGTGCAGTGCCCATCAAGCCCCCCGAGAGTATTACCCCTCCCGTCTACTTCCGCGCGGGATTCTCGGCGGGGGCCTGAGTGAGGCGGATCCCGGCAAAGCGGAGCTTCATCGCGGTCCTGCCGGGAAGGGAGTGCAAGGCGATCTGGTTGGCCCGGGAGAGGTCGAACTTGGGGACGCGCGCGAGAAGATCCTTCAGCGGGATCCGCGCCCGCATCCATTCCTTGGCGACCTGGACGTAGCCGGACAGGGCGACGATCGCCATCTGCTTCGATCCGTCGGCGCCGGAGCCGTAGAGCCCCAGTTCGACGTCCTCGCCGCCGGCCTCCCCGCGGACCCAGAGCTCGAGGACGCCCTTCTCGCCGAAGCGCGAGCAGTCCACTGCCGCATAGTCCGCCTTGAAGGCGAAGCCCGCGTGGAACACGCCGGCGGGCGGCGCCTCGGCGACTTCGACGACGACGACCGCGTCGCCCGGCCGCGCGGCGTCCTTTTCCACCGGGAAGCCGTCGTACGGGCCGGCCCCCGACCGCCGGATCTTCACCCCGTCCGCCGCCCAGATCCACGACGCGCTGAGCGCGGGCCCGACGATGACGAAGTCGTCGTCGCGCGGGACGAGGGCGAGAAGGACGAGGGCGGCGATCCCGATTCTCATCTATTCCTCTTACCGCAGCGGGACGGGCGGAGTCGCCGGGAATCCGTCAGGGAACGACGAGGATCTGGTCGCTCACGGCCACCGCCTGGAAGCCGTTCTTGAGCAGGTAGCGCATCTCGTACGGTCCCGGTTCCTCAGGCGCCCGGAGCACGACGCGGCCCGAGTCGGCGTCGCTGACGTACTGCCAGGTCAGGAACTGTTCGTTCTTCGAGCCCGGCGCAAAGAATCCGATCCAGTCGCTCGACGACCGCTCCCCCCAGAGGACCGACCAGGCGGCCTGGACCTCCTGTCCGCTCTTCACGAGCGTCGCGCCGGGCTGCAGTTCCACCACGGGCCGCGAAGGAGGAATGCCCATCACGTGGACCGGCGGGCTCGCGGCGATCGACGTCCGGTGGTCCTCCAGGACATACCGTAGCTCATACTCGCCCGGGACGCGGGGCGCCTTGAACGTGAACGTGGCGGGCAGGGAGTCGACCATGTGGTATCCGAGATGATTGGAAGCGTGGGCGCCGATCGCGAAGAGCCCGATCCACTGCTTCGGTGACGGGGCTCCCGACCGGAGCGCGCAGGCGACCCTGATGTCCCCCCCGGCCTCCGCGCAGCCCGACGCGACCGTCAGGGAGACCGAGAGGCGGGCCTCCCCCGCCGGCACCTGGGAGGCCGGCAGGACGAAGGGCCGGGGCCTGGACCCGGCTTCAGGGGTGGGCCGGAGCGGCGGCGGATCGGAGCTCCGCAGAAGCAGGAAGGCATTGAGGAGAAGGGAGCCGAGCAGCGCGGCCGCCAGGAGGTTCTTCATACCCCCTTGGACGCGGCTCCACCGCCGGAATCACGATTCCGGGGGAAAAAGAAAATCCCCCCGTCGCCGGGGGGATTTCCGAGGAGTCCGGTCGTCTTACAGCGCGGCGCGCTTGGCGGTGTCGCCGAACTGGACCGCCTTCACCTTCATGCGGTCGAAGATCGAGAGGAAGAGGGAGCACATCGGCTGGCCCTGCATCTTCAGGAAGCGGCCGCTGGCCAGCGTGCCGCCGCCCTTGCCGGCCACGATCACGGGCAGATCGTCGTGATTGTGGCGGTTGGGGTCGGAGAGCGCGCCGCCGTACACGATGATCGAGTTGTCCAGCAGCGTGCCGCGCTCCTCCTTGACGGATTTGAGCTTCTCGAGGAAGGCGGCGAACAGCTCGATGTAGTACTTGTCGATCTTCTTGAGTTTTTCGAGCTTGGCCTTGTCGCCCGCGTGGTGCGAAATCGTGTGGTGGCCCTCCGTGACGCCGATGGAGGGGAAGGTCCGGTTGCTTCCGGAGTTCGCGAGCATCATCGTCGCCACCCGGGTCGAGTCGGTCTGGAACGCGGCGGCGAGGATCTCGCAGAGCAGCTTGATATGGTCGCCGTGGTCCGCCGGAGCGCCCGAGGGGAGCTCGATG
This sequence comes from Planctomycetota bacterium, assembly GCA_016200125.1. The sequence goes on along the minus strand of JACQFK010000210.1, from coordinate 13,576 downwards.
TTCGGGGGCGGGGTCGCCGCCATCTTCTCGGCGCCCTGGACCTGCTTCTCTACCGCCCGCAGGCCCTCCAGGTATTCGTCCAGCTTGCCCTGGTCCGTCGTGCCGAGGCGCCCGCGCAGCTTCTTCGAGTCCTCGTTCACCATGTCCAGGATCGACCGCGTGTAGGAGGCCTCGCGGGCGATTTCCGCCTCGGAGGCGCGGGCCTTCGGGTCGCCGAAGAGCCGGATGAACAGGTTGCGGGGGCTGGTCTCCTTGGCGTTGGGCTGGGAGCCGGTGCGCCAGGAGATGTTGGACGAGTAGGCGCAGCTGTAGCCCGAGTCGCAGTTGCCCGACTGGGCGCCGCCGTCGGTGCCGAGCTCGAGCGAGGGGAAGCGGGTCTCGCTGCCGACCTGCTGGGCGATGATCTGGTCGGCCGAAGGGCCGACCATGATGTCCTTGCCGTCGGTCTTCTTCGGGTGCATGCCGGTGAGGAAGGTGCCGCCGTCGCGAGCGTGGTCGCCCGCGCCGTCGCCCAGGCCCTCGGCGTTGCGGTGCTGGAGGCCGGTGATGTGGATGATCGAGCCGGCGAGCTTCTTGAGCTGCTCCAGGGTCTCGGGCAGGCCGGGCGTCTTGGGCTGGCGCCAGGCCTCCATGTTCGCCCCGACGGGGATGTAGAAGAAGGCCGCACGGAGGGGGGCCTTCGCCGCGGGCGCCGCCAGCAGCGTCCGGGGCAGCATCGCCTCCAGGAACGGCAGGCCGATCGCGGTGCCCACGCCGCGAAGCATCGTGCGCCGGGAGATCTGCAGCTGTCTCATTTCTTGCCCCTATCCTTCTGTCGGTTCAGGAACGGGTAGCTTTTCACGATTTCGACCATCAGGGTCGTCATCGAGTAATCGTTCTTCGCACAGGCATCGCTGATGCTCTTGATGACCGCCCCGTCGTAGTATTCTACTCCTCGGCCCAGGGCAAAGGTGAGCATCTTCTCCGCAAAGCCCTCGACGAACTCGCTCTTCTTCGCCCAGAGCAGCTTCTTCAGCTCGAGGACGCCGTTGATCTTCTTGCCGTCGGGCATCTCCGCCATCGTGTCGATCGGCTTGCCCTGGTCCTGGTCGCGCCAGACCCCGATCGCGTCGTAGTTCTCGAGCGCGAAGCCGATCGGGTCCATCCGCTTGTGACAGGACGCGCAGTTGGGGTCCGAGCGGTGCTTCTCCATCCGCTGGCGCAGGGGGAGCTTCACCGCCTCCGGGTCGTCCTTCAGGTTCGCCGCGTCCGGGATCGGAGGAGGAGGAGGCGTGGCCATGATCGTCTCGAGCACCCACTTGCCGCGCTTCACGAGGCTCGTCCGGTCGGGGTCGGAGGTCGCCGCCAGGACCGCGCCCATGGTGACCACGCCGCCGCGGCGCGGGTCGCTCAGCTTCACCTTCTGGAACCCCGTGCCTCCCGGCGCCGGAAGGCCGTAGTGGCGGGCGAGGCGGTCGTTCAGGAACGTGAAGTTGACGTCGACGAAGACCAGGATCGTGAAGTCCTGGGTCATGACCTCGTGGAAGAAGAGGACCGCCTCCTGGATCATGTCCTTCTTGAGCGCCGCGTCCATGCCCGGGAAGCGAGCGGGATCGAAGCGCATGTCCTCGAGGCGCCGGATCTGGAGCCACTGGGGGGCGAAGTTGTCGGCCAGCGCGTAGGACTTGGGATCCTCGACCATCCGGCGGGTCTGGGCCTCCAGCACCTTCGGATCGAGCAGCTTGCCGCTCTTGGCGGCGTCGAAGAGCTCGTCGTCGGGCATGCTGCTCCAGAGGAAGTAGGACATCCGGTTGGCGACCTCGTAGGGGCCGAGCGCGTAGGTGTCCGAGAACTGTTCGGGCTCCACGCGGAAGAGGAAATGAGGCGAGATGAGGAGGCCGCGGATCGGCAGCTTCATCGCCTTCTCGAAATCGCCGCCTTCGGTCTTCTCGCCCGCGTCGTAGAGCTTGAGCAGCCGTTCGATCTCGTCGGCCTGCGGCGGCCGGCGGAAGGCCCGGAAGGCCAGCTTCGTCAGCACTTCCTTGGCGAAATCGCGCGGCATCTTCGGCTTCGCCCCCGCCGCGGCCTCTGCCGCGCCGGGCCGCGTGATGAAGATGAGCTTGTCCTTCTCCTTCCCCGTCACCGCCTGGTCGGCGATCTTCCGCGCGGCGGCGAGGTACTTCTCGAAGAGGAGCGGCGGCATCGACAGCACGTCGCCGATGTTGTCGAAGCCGTAGCCCACGTCGTCGTGGGGGAAGTCGCCGACGGGGTTGTAGTCCACCCCGAGAAGGTCGCGCACGGTGTTGCGGTACTCCGTCCGGTTCAGGCGCCGCGAGGTGACGCGCCCCGCGATCTTGGGGGCGTTCGGGTCGACCTTGTTGAGCGCGACCTGCACGAACTTCGTGATCGCGTCGCGCTCCTCCTGGGTCGGCTGGGGCTGGAACTCCTCGGGCGGCATCTCCTTGGTGAGCATCTTGTTGAGGAGTTCCTTCCAGATCTTCCGGTTGCCGCGGATGCCGGCCTCGGAGCTGACGGTCGAGAGGTTCAGGTCGGCCTTGGGCTTGGCGGCGGACCCGTGGCACTTGTAGCAGTATTTCGCGAGGAGGGGCTGGATCTTCGTCGAGAAGGCGTCCTGGGAGGCAGGCGGAGCCTGGGAGTGAAGCGCGGACACGCCGAGCACGCCGGACAGCAGCGCGACAAAGGCGCTCGCGGACAGAAGACGCTGATGAGTGGACAAGATGACCCGCTCCAGAAAACGGCTCGCCTATTACCTATATGCAGAACGAAAGTGGGGAGTTTTGCCTATTCGGGATTCCACTCCCCCTGCAGGTCTTAAACCCGGGGGAGGCGGGGATAACGGGGGGCGGAAGCGAAAAATCCTATCCGGTAGCGGGCTTGGTCCCGAGGGACAGGAGGCGCGCGACCCCCTCGACCAGGCGGCGGCGGGTGTTGCCGCCGACCATCTCCTTGGCCTCGCGGAGGCGGACCCAGCGCTGCTCGACGATCTCCTCGCGCGCCCCGGCCAGCTTTCCCCGGGCCCGCGCGGCGTAGATGCGGACGACCGATCCGTCCTCGCGGCGATAGCGGCCCGTGAGGCGCCCGACCCGCGCGCGGAGCCCGGTTTCCTCCTTCACCTCGCGGACGACCGCCTCGGCGGGAGACTCCCCGGGTTCCAGGCGCCCGCCCGGAAGCTGCCAGTTGTTCTTGTCGCGGGCCTTGACGAGGAGGATGTGGCGGGAGTGCAGGATGATGGCGAACGCGGAGTCGCGTTGTTCCATGTTCCCCCTCGGCTCGCCCATATTATGTCACATCGCGCGGCCGCGTGGGGGGAAAAGCGGGAGCGTCAGCGCCGCCTCTCCGGCATGAGGATCAGGGTGCCGAAGTTGTTGAGCTGCGTGCGGGTGCGGGGGCCGCCCGACCACCAGTCCTCGTGATGGAAGGACCCGAAGTTGCCCTTCCCCTTCTCCTTCGCGTCGAGATCGCCCAGGGCGAGATTGAGCCCGAGCCTCGTCTCGCCGAGCGAGGGGCTCCAGAAGACCCCGGGCCGCAGTTCCAGGCAGGGGTTCGGGCGGATCATCCACTCGATGACGTAGCCGCTCCGGTCCGGGAGCCGCTTCGCCACCGCCTTCATCGCCCCGGAGAGGATCCACTTCTGGTAGGTCTCCCAGGCCCGGGGATCGGAGCGCGGCTCGCCTTCGAGCAGGCCGCCCACGCCCACGCCGCCCAGGCGCGACTTCGTGAGATTGCAGACCATCTGCCAGCTCGAGCCGTCGCCCGCGGCGTTCATCGAGTCGGGCTCCTGTCCCGTCGGCCGCGAGTTGACGAGGATCTCGATCTCGTCGCCGAACCAGGGGAAACCCTCGCGCGTGAGCTCGTGGGCCTTGGGGTTCTCGTCGGGAAGCCAGCGGGGCGTGTCGATGCCGTAGAGGACGTCGTCCAGGACGCGGAAGGCGAAGTAGATGCTCTCGCCGTCGTGCTTCACCCAGCCCTGGAGCGCGAGGTCGGCGTCGTCGGTCGTCGGCGTGAACGTCGGGATCCAGCCGCGGCCGCCGCGGAAGGTCGTCGCGTCGTCCCATTCGCCGGGCGAGATCTCGCCGTCGAGGACGGGCGTCGTCCCGCGCCAGGCCCGCATCAGGGGCCTGGGCCCCGAGCGGTCGTCGGTTCCCGGAGCGGGGCCGCTGCAGCCCGCCGGCATCAGCAGAAGGATCAGGACCCCCGTGATTCTCGATTCTTGATTCATTCTCTTTAAAAAGAAAAACCCCTCGGCTGGAGGGCCGGGGGGTTTTTGACGGCTAGTAAACGAAGAGCATCTCCCGGTACTTGGGCAGCGGCCAGAGCGTGTCGTCGACGAGCAGCTCGAGGGCGTCGGCGGCCTCGCGCACCTTGTTCATCGCCGGCACCACCTTGTCGCGGTAGTGCTTGGCGTGCTTGGTGTGGTCGCCGTTCGCGTGATCGTCCTCGCGCACCTTGTCGAGATCCTCCACCGCCTCCTGAAGCGCGGCGGTCAGGGCCGACACCTCCTCGAGGCCCTTCTCGGCGGCGCCGGCGCTGGCCTTCTTGGACGCGGCCCTGGTGGCGTTCACCGTCTCGGCCAGCTGGTGCTGGTACTTGAGGGCCGCCGGCAGGATCTGCTGGCGGGCGATGTTGGACGCCATCAGCGCCTCGATGTTGATCGTCTTGATGTAGTTCTCGAGCATGATCACATGGCGGCTCGCCACTTCGCCCTCGTTGAGCACGCCGTACTCGCCCAGCATCTTCACGACGTCCTTGTCGTGCAGCACCTGGACGGCGTCCACCGTGTTCTTGAAGTTCGGCAGGCCCCGCTTCGCCGCCTCGTCGTGCCACTCCTTCGTGTAGTTGTCGCCGTTCCAGATCACCTTCAGGTTCGCGGCGAGGGTCTCCTTCACCACCGTGTTGATCGCCGCGTGCAGGTCCTTGCCGCCCTTGAGCTTCTTCTCCAGCTCCGTCGCCACGTAGTCGAGCGACTCGGCCACGATGCTGTTCAGAAACGTGTTGGGACGCGCGATCGCCTGCGAGCCGCCCACCGCGCGGAACTCGAACTTGTTGCCCGTGAACGCGAAAGGCGACGTCCGGTTGCGGTCCGACGCGTCCCGCGGAAGCGTCGGGAGCGTGCTGACGCCGATGTCCAGCGTCCCGCCCGTCCGGCTCTTGCCCTTCCCGCCCTTCACGATGGCGTCGACCACATCCTGGAGCTTCTCGCCCAGGTACACGCTGATGATCGCCGGAGGGGCCTCGTTCGCGCCCAGGCGGTGGTCGTTGCCCGACTGCGCGATGCCCACGCGGAGCAGCTTCGCCCACACGTTCACCGCGCGCACCACGACCGAGAGGAAGACCAGGAACTGCGCGTTCTCCTCGGGGGTGTGCCCCGGCTCGAGGAGGTTTTCGCCCTTGTCCGTGGCCATCGACCAGTTGTTGTGCTTGCCCGATCCGTTCACGCCCGCGAAGGGCTTCTCGTGGAAGAGCGCCTGCAGGCCGTGCTTGTTGCCCACCTGGCGGAACATCTCCATGACGACCATGTTGTGGTCGCTGGCGACCTGCGAGGTTTCATAGATCGGCGCGACCTCGAACTGCGCCGGCGCCACCTCGTTGTGCCGGGTCTTCAGCGGGATGCCCAGCTTGTAGCACTCGTACTCGACCTCGTTCATGAACGCGAGAATGCGCGGCCGGATCGAGCCGAAGTAGTGGTCCTCCATCTCCTGGCCCTTCGGGGGCTTCGCGCCGAAGAGCGTGCGGCCCGTCGCGATGAGGTCGGGGCGCTGCAGGTAGAAGTTCCGGTCGATCAGGAAGTACTCCTGCTCGGGGCCGACCGTCGAGTGGACCCGGCTCACTTCCTTGCCCAGGATCTTCAGGAGCCGCACCGCCTGCTTCGAGAGCGCGTCGATCGAGCGCAGGAGCGGGGTCTTCTCGTCCAGCGCCTCGCCCTTCCAGCCGCAGAACGCGGTGGGGATGACCAGGGTCTTGCCGTTCGTGTGTTCGAGGATGAACGCGGGGCTGGTGGGATCCCACGCGGTGTAGCCGCGCGCTTCGAAGGTCGCCCGCAGGCCGCCCGAGGGGAAGCTCGAGGCGTCGGGCTCGCCCTGGATGAGGAACTTGCCCGAGAACTCGTTGATCGCGGTCCCGTCCGCCGTGTAGTTGATGAACGAGTCGTGCTTCTCGGCGGTGGAGCCCGTCATCGGGTGGAACTGATGCGTGTAATGGGTCGCGCCCTTGGCGACCGCCCACTCCTTCATCGCGCTGGCGATGGCGTCGGCGTTCGCGCTGTCGAGCTTCTCGCCCTTCTCGATGGTCTTCTGGAGCGAGGCGAACACCTGCTTCGGCAGCACCTTCCGCATGAGCGCGATGTTGAAGACGTTTTCGCCGTAGAGTTCGCTGATCGACGTCTTCGTCGGGTCGATCGCGGACTTCACGGGCTGCGTCGCGGCGATCGCCTTGACCGCCTCCTGACGCGAATTACGGGCAACCATCAGCATATTTCCTCCACTTACTCAAAATCCCCCAGCTGTCAAGGCGACATGATACTGAAAGGCAGTTCCAGCGCAATCAAAACCCCACCCGGTCGGATCCTCCACCCCGCCGAACCCCCGGCCCCGGGGCCGGCTCCTGAAACCCCGAAAAAACAGGCCCGCGGACAAACCGTGTCCTCTTCGGTCCTCCACCAAAAGCAACTGCCGTGCCACGAAAGGGAGCCGAAAAGGGGCGAAAGGTAGCGTTGAAAGCTACCAACGTGTAGGAACCCCCCAAAAAAATTACCAATCGGAACCAGTTTCCGGCTTCAGGAACGGGTGCGGCGGCGCCAGGCGGCGGGCGTCACCCCCGTCTCCTTCGAGCGCCCGCCGCGAGAGCGGCACCTCGCGCAGCACGTCCTCCACCGTGATCCCCTCGAACGCGTGGCGGCGGATGTAGTGGATCGCCTTCGCGACGCCGGGATCGTCGATCGCCAGGATGTCCGTCGACTGGCGCGTCGAAACCCCCAGGGGCGGCACGAGCAGAGGCTCGCGCGGCGCCGATCGTCCGGCCATGAGGCGGTCGAGCAGCTCCGCGGCCTCGTAGCCCACGCGCTCCGGATTGAAGGCCACGCTCGACAGAGGAGGATCGGAAAGGTCGCAGAGCTCCGCGTCGTCGTCGGCCCCGACCACCGCGACCTCCTCGGGCACCGCGAGGCCCGCGCGGCGGCAGGCGTCGAGCGCGCGCAGGCCGTGGATGTCGTTCGCCGCCACGAGCCCCAGCGGCCGCGGCAGCTTCTGGATCCAGCGCTTCAGCCGCTCCTGAGAGGCCTCCCACTTCCCCCCCGAGGCGTGCAGCGGAAGCGGCCGCTCCGCCGCGGCCTCCACCCCCTCGAGCCGCAGCTCCGACCAGCGCTCGCCGCGCACGCCGTAGTACGCGAGATGGCGGAAGCCCCGGTCGAGAAGATGGCGCGCCGCCCTGAGGCCGACGGCCCGGTTGTCGTTCAGGATCATCGGCAGCCGCAGGCGGTCCTCGACGCGGTCGTAGAGTCCGACCGTCGGCAGACCCGAGCGGACGATCCGCGGGTCGTCGCTCCGCGTGATGATGCCGTCGCCGTCCCACTCGCGGATCCAGTCCGGCAGCGCCGCGCCGAGCTCGCGCTGCTCGAGGAAGATCGACCAGGGCCCGTGCTCGCGCTGCCAGCGGGCGATCCCGCGGAGCACGCCGCGGCCGTACTCGATCGACGACTCGACGATGAGCGCGACGTGGGGCCGGGACCGGCGTCGGTGGGCCATGTAAAAAAACGGGAGAAATCAACTCCCCGCGGAGGATTCTAGCCTGCAGTTATGTAAAAAAACGATAGTTTTTTTCGCAAAAGAGTATTGGACCCGCCGGGCCCGCGTGATAGCGTGAGGCGGCTTCAGGAAAGGAATCCGCGACATGGATCTGCTCAAGAAGTCCGCCCGCGGCGGCGAAGCCGCGCCGGCCCCCTCGGGGAAGGCCCTGGCCGCCCTGGTCCGCACGCTCGCGGGCTGGGAACGGTCCTATCTCGACAGCACGATCTCCTGCCAGGGCGCCTTCCTCGTCGCCGGGAGGTCCGGGCTCGACCGCAAGATCGCGGTCGGCTGGCCGACCGGAAAGCGCCCGCGCTGGACGGCGGCCTTGAAGGGCGCGCTCAAGGAAGTCGAGCCGAGCAGCCTCCTCCTCCTCGAAGGGACGCACGAGACGCTCCAGGCCCTCCGCAAGGCCCTCCCCTTCCTACAGCCCCGCCCGACGGGGAAGACGCCCTCCTTCGGTTTCGGCGACCGCACGGGCCTGGCCACGCCCGGCCACCTCCTCGCGCTCGAGGGCAGCGGCTTCTTCCCGAACCTCGCCCAGCAGTCGATCCGTGAGATGACCCGCACCCAGCGCTCCCCCGCCGAGGTGCTCGACGCCGCGGTCTTCGGAGCCCTGCAGTGCGGCCACCTCGGCGGCTTCGGCGCCGACGCGGACCACCTGAAGACCCTCAACGACGTCGACCGCTGCGCCGAGGCGGGCTTCGTCAGCTTCACCCTCGACGCGATCGAGAAGGTCATCGACGCCGCGCCGCGCATGAGCGACGCCGACCTCGAGCAGGCCTACCGGAAGATCCTCGCCGAGCTGCCCGCCGCGAAGGGCTGGGAGAAGAAGTACGACGGCAAGACCTTCACCTTCGAGAAGAAGGTCGCCGTCCGCATGGAGGGCCGCGCCTTCCGCGAAGCGATCGTGAAGTACGGCCGCGCCATCCCCTACTGGATCGAGATGGAGAAGCGCGTCCGCCGCATGACGAAGGGCCGCGCCTGCGAGATCGAGATCGCCGTCGACGAGACGGGCGCCGTCACGACCGGCGCGGAGCACGTCTTCATCGCCCGCGAGCTCGCCGAGCGGGGCATGACCTACCAGGGATTCGCCCCGAGATTCGTCGGCGAGTTCGAGAAGGGCGTCGACTACAAGGGCGAGCGGAAGATCCTCGAGGACTCCGTCGTCGAGCACGCCGTCCTCGCCCGCGCCCACGGCGGCTACAAGATCTCCGTCCACTCCGGCAGCGACAAGTTCTCGATCTATCCGATGATCGCGAAGGCCACCGAGGGCCGCTTCCACCTGAAGACCGCCGGCACGAGCTGGATGGAGGCCGTTCGCGTCATCGCCCGCAAGGACCCCGCGCTCTTCCGCGAGATCTGCGACCACGTCCGCGGCCAGTTCGCGAAGGACCGCGCGAGCTACCACATCTCGGGCGACCCCTCGAAAGTGCCCCCGCCCTCGGCGCTGAAGGACGCCGACCTCGAGCGCGTCTACGTGGTCGAGGACGACGGCCGCCAGATCATGCACGTGACCTACGGCTCGGCCTTCACGGCGAAGGACGACGCCGGCCGCTGGATCTTCCGCGACCGCATCTTCGCCCTCCTCGCGAAAGAAGAGGACCTCTACACGGAGTGCCTCGCGAGCCACCTCGGCCGCCACGTGAAGGGGCTCAACACGCGCGCCGCCAAGAAGCGCAGCCTGGTGAGGACATGAAGGCGATCCGCCTCGAGAAGCCCGGGCACTACGCCCAGGTCCAGATCGACGAGCCGTCCAAGCCCGCCACGGGCGAGGCGCTCGTCCGCGTCCTCCGGGTCGGCATCTGCGGCACCGACGTGTCGGGGTTCCTCGGCAAGATGCCCTTCTACAGCTACCCGCGCATCCCCGGCCACGAGCTCGGCGTCGAGGTTCTCGAGACCGGCGCCGGCGTGACGAACGTCCAGCCCGGCCAGCGCTGCGCGGTCGAGCCCTACTTGAACTGCCAGGAGTGCCGCGCCTGCCGGGCGGGCCGCGGCAACTGCTGTGAAACCCTCAAGGTGCTCGGCGTCATGACCGACGGCGGCCTCCGCCCCCGCTTCGTGCTTCCGGCGCGCAAGCTGCACCCGGCCGGGAACCTGGCGCCGGAGGATCTCCCGCTCGTCGAGACGCTCGGCATCGGCTACCACGCCGTCGAGCGCGGCGCCCCCCGGAAGGGCGAGGAGGTCCTCGTCGTCGGCGCGGGCCCCATCGGACTCGCCGCCATGCAGTTCGCCAAGATCCGCGGCGCGCGCCTCACGGCGCTCGACGTCAATCCGCGCCGCCTGGAGTTCGCGAAAAAGGAGATGAACGTGGACGCGACCGTCGTCGTCGACGGCACGGAGAAGCAGAAGCTCGACGGCGCCTTCCCCGTCGTGATCGACGCGACGGGCCACGCGGGCTCGATGGGCCAGGCCTTCAACTACGTGGCCCCGACCGGGCGCCTCGTCTTCGTCGGCATCACGCCGGAGAACGTCTCCTTCCCCGACCCGCTCTTCCACCGCCGCGAGATGACGGTGTTCGCGTCGCGAAACTCGCTGCCGCCCGACTTCGCCGCCATCGTCAAGCTGATGCAGGAGGGGAAGATCAATACCCGCCCCTGGGTGACGCACCGCACGACCTTCGAGCGCTACATCGCCGACTTCCCCGAGGCGACGAAGCCCGAGGCGGGGATGATCAAGCTGATGGTCGAGGTCACGGAATGAATCCCACGTCCGTCGCCTGCAGCATCGTCCCCGAGGCCAGGGGCGGCCCCTTCGTCCTCTGGGATCCGATCCCGGAGGCCTGCCGCAAGGCGAAGGCGCTCGGCTACGACGCGATCGAGCTCTTCGCTCCCTCGGCGGAGGGGCTCGGCGACCTGGAGAAGGGCCTGAAGGATCAGGGCCTCAAGCTCGCCGCGATGGGGACCGGCGCCGGCGCCGTGCTCCGGAAGCTGACCCTGACCAGCCCCGACGCGGAAGTCCGCCGCGCCGGCCGCGAGTTCGTCAACTCGGTCATCGACTTCGCCGGCCGCTTCGGCGCGCCCGCGATCCTCGGCTCGATGCAGGGCCGCTGGGGCGGCGGCCTGGAGCGGAGCACAGCCCTGGGCCACCTGCGCCCCGCGCTCGAGGAGTTCGGCGAGCGCGCGAAGAAGGCGGGCACGACCTTCCTCCTCGAGCCGCTCAACCGCTACGAGGGCAACGTGATCAACACGATCGGCGAGGCCGCCGACCTGATCCGCTCGCTCTCGACCCGCAACGTGACGATCCTCGCCGACCTCTTCCACATGAACATCGAGGAGCAGGACGTCTGCGCCGCGATCCGCGCCGGCGGGCCGCTCATCACCCACGTGCAACTGGCCGACTCCAACCGCCGCGCCCCCGGCCACGGCCACACCGACTTCCGCGCCGTCGCCGCGAGTCTCGCGTCGATCGGCTACCAGGGCTACCTCTCCGCCGAGGCGCTGCCCTGGCCCGACCCGGACACGGCGGCGCGCCTCGCGATCGAGGGCATTCGGAGATTCTTCGGATAGAAACCATGCTGAATCACGGACTGATCCATCCCCGGATCCTCGAGGTGCTCGGCCGCGCCGGCCATCACGCCAAGGTGCTGATCGCCGACGGCAACTACCCGGCGTCGTCGACGCTCGGGCCCAACGCCGAGCAGGTGAGCCTCAACCTCGCGCCCGGGATCGTGAACTGCACCCAGGTGCTCGAGGCCCTCGTCTCCGCGATCCCGATCGAAGCCGCGCACACGATGGACTACGAGAAGACCGGCCCCTACGCGCTCAAGGCCGATCCCCCGGTCTGGGCCGGGTACCGCGCGGTCTTCAAGAAGGCGAAGCTCGACCTCAAGCTGCAGCCGATCGAGAAGTGGGAGTTCTACAAGGCCGTCGCGACGCCCGACCACGTCCTCACGATCCAGACCGCCGACCAGCAGCGCTTCGCCAACCTCCTGCTCGTGATGGGAGTGAGAATGTCATGATGACCCGCGCGCTCGGAAAGACCGGCCTCCGGCTCCCGATCCTCAGCTTCGGCGCCTCCTCGCTCGGCGCGGAGTTCCGCGGCATCGACATCAACGAGGCCATGAAGGCCGTCCGCGTCGCCCTCGACAGCGGCATGACCTTCATCGACACCTCGCCCTTCTACGGCCGCGGCATGTCCGAGGTCCTCCTCGGGGTGGCGCTCGAGGGCGTCCCCCGCGACCGCTACCTCCTGGGGTCCAAGCTCGGCCGCTACGACGCCGCCCACTTCGACTTCTCCGCGAAGCGGGTCGTCGAAAGCGTCGACGTGAGCCTGAAGCGGATGCGCGTCGACCATCTCGACCTCTGCCTCTGCCACGACCTCGAGTTCGTCGAGATGAGCCAGATCGTGAACGAGACGCTCCCCGCCCTCCGGAAGGCCCAGCAGCAGGGCAAGGTCCGCTACGTCGGCGTCTCCGGCTACCCGATGAAGATGTTCAAGTACGTCCTCGCGAACGCCCCGATCGACGCGCTGCTCTCCTACAACCACTACACGCTGCAGAACACGATGCTCGAGGAGCTCATCCCGCTCGCGAAGGCGAAGGGGACCGGCGTCATGAACGCCGCGCCCTTCTCCGCCCGCCTGCTCTCCAACGCCCCGCTGCCGCCCTGGCACAAGGCGACGCCGCTCGTCCGCGAGACGGCCAGGAAGGCCGCCGAGCACTGCGCGAGGCGCGGCAGCGACATCGCGAAGCTCGCCCTGCAGTTCTCCGTGCGGAATCCCGACCTCAGCACCTGCATCGCGGGCTCCGCGAGCCCCGAGCGCGTCGCCCAGTGGGCGACCTGGGTCGAGGAGACGGTCGACGAGACCCTGCTCCGCGAAGTGCAGGACATCCTTGCGCCCATCAAGGATTGGTTCTATATCGAAGGTCGTCCGGAGAACAACGATGAGCCGAACGATCGACGCTCACCAGCACTTCTGGCAAAGGGGTAGGTTCAAGGACGCCTGGCTCGACGAGCCGAAGCACAAGCCCATCTCGGGCTCCTACCTGCCGGAGGATCTCGCGCCGCTGCTCCACTGGAACGGCGTCGACGGCTCGGTCTTCGTCCAGACCCAGCACGACGTCGAGGAGAACCGCTGGGCGCTCGACCTGGCGAAGAAGAACCCCTTCATCCTGGGCGTGGTCGGCTGGGTCGATCTCGCCGGCCCGAAATGCGAGGAGCAGGTCGTCGAGTTCAAGGCGGAGAAGAAGTTCGTCGGCGTCCGCCACATCACGCAGGGCGAGCCCGACGACGACTTCATCGTGCGCGACGACGTGGTCCGCGGCCTCAAGGTCCTCGAGAAGCACAAGGTCCCCTTCGACCTGCTCTTCCACGTCAAGCACCTGAAGCACGCCGCGACGCTCGCGAAGAAGCTTCCGAACCTGCCGATGGTGATCGACCATCTGGCCAAGCCGCGCATCAAGGACCATGTCACCGAAGGCTGGATCGAGCCTCTCCGCGCAGCCGCGAAGTTTCCGAACGTCCACTGCAAGCTGTCGGGGATGGTGACGGAGGCGGACTGGAAGGCCTGGAGCGTCGCCGACCTGAAGCCCTACGTCGACGCCGCGCTCGAGGCCTTCGGCCCCGACCGCTCCATGTACGGCAGCGACTGGCCCGTGTGCCTGCTCGCCGCGCCCTACCCCAAGGTCTTCGGCGCCCTCCAGGAGCTGCTCGCGAAATTGAGCGAGGCGGAGCGCGCGAAGATCTTCGGCGGGACGGCCGCGAAGTTCTACGGGCTCGCGTGAGCGGCGGCGAATCGGAGTTCGGCGTCCCCGTCCCGGGCCGCGTCCTGCCGGGGATCCGGTGGACGAAGACCGG
>JACQFK010000209.1 GCA_016200125.1 Planctomycetota bacterium | reverse complement strand
GGCCCCTGGTACTTCGTACCGGGTACCTGGTACTTCGTCCCTACTTGACTCTCTGGTACTTCAGCCACTGCGACCAGAGTTCGTAGGACTTGCGCGGCTTGCCGTCCCCGTCGAGGAGGCCGGTGTCCTTGAAGAGCTTGAGGATCTCGTTGATCGGCGGCGGGATGCGCGCGTAGAGCGCGTCGCAGTCGCGCGGCAGCATCCAGATGATGAACTTCGCGTTCAGCTTCACGCCCTCCTCGAAGCAGAACTTGAGGGCCGTCGCGTCGGCGGCCAGCGTGAGGATCACCGGCATCTGGGGGTTGTCCTTCTTGAGCGCCGTGTAGAGGTCCTTGGCGAAGGGGACGAACTTCTTCCACTTCGCGGGCGCTTTGATCAGGTTGTTCACCTCGATGCCGTAGGCGAGGTAGTCGGGGTGGTAGCGCCGGATCATCTCGCGGCAGAAGTTCAGGTAGGCCTTGGCGACCAGCGGGTCGTCGAGGTCCTTCTTGTTCCAGGGGTCGGGGTTGGGCATGTTCTCCTCGGACCCGCGGTAGCCCGCCATGCCGTTCTTGTCCTTGTTGAGCGGCGTCATCGAGAGGAAGACCCGCTTCTCCTTGGGGAAGCGCGCCTTCATGGCGAGGCTCTCCTCGAACTTCGGATCGTAGGAGTTCTTGTTCTCCAGCGCCTCCTGCCAGGGGACGCCTTCGTCGAGCTTGATCGCGACGATGTCCGTGTTGTCGAGGATCCACAGCTGCGTCGCCTCGACCGCCTCGGGGGTCATGTCGTAGGGGAAGGGCGTCACCCCCATCGAGAAGGGGCGGGCCTTCCTCTCCTGTCCGCCGGCGGCGATGGAGAGCAGCGCCAGCGCGGCGAGCGCGATCACTTTCTTCATGACCTGAGTATACCGCCCTCGATTCTTTGCGGTTTCATGTTAACCCGTTTTCCCGGCCGTCCGTCTAAGTAGGGTGATGGCGGGGTTGAGGGAACTGTCCGACGAGGAGCTGGCGCTGCGCGCGCGCATCGAGCCGCGGGCCGCCTTCGAGGTCCTCTTCGAGCGCCACCGCGGCCCCCTCTACAACTTCCTCCTCCGCCAGGGGGCCGACGAGGCCCGCGTCGACGACCTCTTCCAGATGGCGTTCCTCAAGGCCTTCCGCGCCATCCCGGGCTTCCGCGAGGAGGCGCGCTTCAAGACCTGGCTCTACACGATCGCCGTCAACGTGCTCAACGACGACCGCCGCGCCTCCCAGCGGCGCGGGCCCACGACGGAAGTCCGCGAGGCCATGCTGGTCGTCGAGCCCGAGCAGGGCGCAGGCGAGGAGCTGGACCGGGTGAAGGAGGCGCTGACCCACGTGGCGCCCAACCACCGGCAGCTCTTCACGCTGGTGAGGTTCCAGGGGCTGGCGATCGCCGAGGCCGCCCGCGCGGTGGGGATGACCCCGGCCGCGGCCAAGGTGACGCTCTTCCGGACCACGAAACGGATCGGGGAATTGCTCATGACCGTGAAGGTGAAGCGATGACGTGCGAACAGGCGGAACTCCGGATGGCCGAACTCCTCGCCGGCGAGATCGCGCCGGAGGAGCGGGCCTCGCTCGAGAGGCACCTCCTCGATTGCGCGACCTGCCGCGGCGACTTCGAGCTCGCCCGCGCCGGCGCCCGCGTCGAGTGGGCGGACGTCGCCGTGCCCCGGGAGGTGGTGGAATCGACGCTCGCGTCGTTTCGGGAGCCCTCGCCGGTCGTCCGTCTGTTTCGCTGGGCCACCGCCGCGGCCGCCGCGGTCGCCGTGGCGGCTCTTCTGATCGCGTCGAGCCGCGCGCCCAAGTCCCCCGAGACCGTCGCCGCGGCCTGCGCGGCGGAGCGGCCGGCGATGCTGGCCACGATGCAGCCCGACGCGGGCGTCGGCGCCCTGGTCTGCCAGGACGAGGAGGGCCGCCCGGTCGGCGAGCTCGGCCTCAAGTCGCACGAGGTCAGCGTCGAGATCCTGGACGGCGTCGCGAAGACGACCGTCGAGGAGAACTTCGAGAACCACACGGCCCGTCGCCTCGAGGGGACCTTCAACTTCCCGCTCCCGGCCGACGCGTCCATCTCCCGCCTCGCGCTTGAGGTGAACGGCAAGATCGAGGAAGGGACCTGCCTCGAGCGGGAACGGGCGCGCGAGGTGTTCGAAGGCATCGTGCGCCGCATGCAGGACCCGGCGCTGCTCGAATGGCAGCCCGGGGGCTTCTTCAAGTGCCGCGTCTTCCCGATCGAGCCCCGCGCGACGAAGCGCGTGATCGTGGCCTACACCCAGGCGCTGCCCTGCTTCCAGGGGAAGATGTCCTACGTCTATCCGCTGGCGAGCGAGAAGACCCGCGTCCATCCGCCCGAGGAGCTGAGGATCGGCGTCCAGGCGCGCTTCTCCGGCGGGCTCGCGAAGATCGAGTCCCCCTCGCACCAGCTCGACGTGCAGCGGAAGAACGCCAACGAGGCGTCCCTGTCGTTCCGCGCGGCCCACTACCGTCCGAACAACGACTTCGTCGTGACGCTGGAGCCGGCCGCGGAGGAGGTCCGCATCGTGTCGCACAAGACCGACGGTGAGGACGGCTACTTCGCCTGCATCGCCACGCCGCAGGGCGGCGGCGAGCGGACGCCCTCGCGCTACGCTTTCGTGCTCGACGCGTCAGCCTCGATCAGCGCGCCGCGGCTCGAGGTCGCGAAGCGCCTCGTCCGCGGCATGATGGAGCGGCGGATCGAAGGCGACCGCTTCGAGGTCCTCGCCCACAACATCGAGGTCGAGCGGAGCGGCGAGGTTGACCTGCGGGCGGCGAACACCTTCATGGACCGCCTGCGCCCGATCGGCGGGAGCGACGTGCTCCAGGCCCTGCTCGCGGCGCCGGCCGACGCGGAGATCGTCTACATCGGCAAAGGCGCGGCGACCTTCGGCGAATCCGAGCCCTCGAAGATTATCGAGGCGGTGAAGGGCCGCCGGATCCGGACGATCGCGGTGGGCAGCGACGCGAACGGTCAGCTGCTCGAGAAGCTGGGCGGAATGATGCGGGTCAACCCGAACGACGACGTCGTCAAGCGGGCGGCGGAGATCGCGGCGACGCTCGGGAGCCCGGTGCTCACCGACGTGAAGCTCGAGGGCGAGGGCG
>JACQFK010000208.1 GCA_016200125.1 Planctomycetota bacterium | reverse complement strand
CCGAGCAGGAGGGACACGCTTTTCCAAACTCGGGCTCCATGAGGGCCATCCCCTCCTGCTTTCCTACTTCCAGATACTTTCTCATCTCGATTTGTTCGCCGGGCGTCATCCGGTCGAAGCGGCGCGCGACGGAGCGGGCCACCAGCGCCTCGAGGGCCTTCACCCGCTTCGCGCGATCGGGGCTGCGCAGCCCGTCAGCCAGCTCCGCCGGAAAGCCCTTTCCCCGGGCGCCGTAGACGGGGACGTCGGAGTTCTCGACGTAGAGCCGGATCGCGTGGGCCACCGGGGTGCAGAGCGGGCACTTGGGGACGAAATGGTCGCGTGGCGCGTCGAGGAGCGGCTTCAGCAGACCCGGATCGGGGCCCTCCGTCCAGAGCTCCTCGAGCACGGCCATGAGCAGGAAGCGGGACCGCTCCGCGTCGCCGACCGGCTCGGCGGGCGCCGTCGAGCATCCGAGCAGGACGAGCGGCAGCAGCACCCGCGTCACGGGCTACTCGGGAAAGAAGCAATCTTCGTCGCTGATGTCCGGGATGCCCACCACGAGGACCTTCATCCGTCCCTTCGCCCCGTGGACTACGCCCGGGGGGATGTGGACGAGCGAGCCCTTCCGGATCGGCTGCTCCTTGCCGTCGAGGACGATCGTCCCCTCGCCCTCGATCACGTAGTAGAGCTCCGTGGCGCGCTTGTGGTAGTGCTCGCGGGCGCCGTCGATGTCCACCGCGTGGGCCCAGGCGGCCAGGCCCTTGTCCTGGTCCTCCCTGCTCAGCAGGCGATAGCGCCAGCCGAAGGTGCTTCGCTCCTTCTCGGAGCTGTCCTCATGGCGGACCAGGAGGGCCGGGCAGAGCTTCGTCGTCACGGGATGCATTCTGTCCGATCCCCGGCCAAACCTCAAGCTCTTCGCGGCAGGGGGATGGCCGGCACCAGGGGAGGCGGATGAATTCACCCCGATCACAAGTCGAAGAGAGATTCGATGTCCCGATAGCCGCTCCGCACCCGGGCGACTTCGACCCCGGATTTCGCGGCGCGGGTGAAGATGATGTGCTTCTCCAGGGGAAGGCTCCGCAGGCCGGGGGCAAGATCTTCGCGTTGCCGGCCGGCTCGCGGGAAGTGCACCAGTTTCCGGCAGGCCTGCAGGATGCGGTCGATGAAGCGATCCGCGGCGCCGATGTCGTCCTGCGCGAGGTAGAGCCAGATCTCTTCCAGGTCGTCGCGCGCCCGGGCAGAGAGGCGTGCTTCCTTCATGAGGGGAGGGGACTACGCCCGCCGCCGCCGAAGCCGGGCCAGGGCCTTCCGGCCTTTGGCTTTGATCGATTCCGCAAGATTGCGGTCCAGGGGGACGGAGCGTCCCTGATCGAGGTCCTTCAAGCCCGCCGCAATATCCCTGCGGAGTTGCTTGAGACGGGCGCCACGGAGTTCCTCCACGTCCTCAAGCAGGCGCAAGGCTTCTCGAACGACTTCGCTGGCAGACTGGTACCGTCCGCTGCGGACCCGTCGTTCCACCAGCGCCTCCAGCTCGGGAGTCAGCGAGACGTTCACGGCGTCACCTCCGTGCTCAACCCTACCGAAGATGGCAAAAGATATCAAATCCTGACATCCGGCTGGAAAGCAGCGGCCGTCGTCGCGAAGAGTGGGGAGGTCTTGCTCTTGCGGTCCGCCCGCCTCGAGCACTTCAGGAACGATGTCCACTCCGTCCCGGTTCGCGCTGTTACTCTATAGGATGCTGCAGGCCCTGGTACTGGCCGCCGTCGCGGCCCAGGCGGATCCCGCCGGAGTCGAATACTTCGAGAAGAAGATCCGGCCCCTCTTCGCCGACGCCTGCGCGTCCTGCCATTCCCGCACGGCGAAGAAGCTGAAGGCCGGCCTCCTGCTCGACTCTCCCGAAGGCATCCTCAAGGGCGGGGACACCGGGCCGGCGATCGTGCCCGGAAAGCCCGACTTGAGCCTGCTCCTCAAGGCGGTCCGCTACGTGGACCCGGAACTCCAGATGCCTCCCAAGAAGCGCCTCCCCGAGGCGGCGCTGGGCGATCTGGCCAGGTGGATCGCGATGGGGGCGCCGATGCCCGCAGAGACGGCCGCCGCGGCCGGGCCCGCGAAGCTGACCGGGCCCACGCCCGAGGAGGGCGCGAAGTTCTGGTCGTTCCGGCCCGTCCAGGACGTCGCCGTGCCGCCGAAGGCTCCCCATCCCGTCGACGCCTTCCTGCTTGCGGCGCTCGAGGCCCAGGGCCTGGCTCCGGCTCCCGAAGCGGACAAGCCCACGCTGCTTCGCCGGGTCAGCTTCGATCTCACGGGGCTGCCGCCGACCCCGGAGGAGCTCGAGGCCTTTCTCCGCGACCCGGCGCCGGACGCCTTTGAGAAAGTCGTCGACCGCCTCCTGGCCTCCCCGCGCTACGGCGAGCGCTGGGGGCGCCACTGGCTCGATCTCGTGCGCTACGCGGATTCCAACGGCGTCGACGAGGACGTGAACCATCCCTACGCCTGGCGCTACCGCGACTACGTGATCGCCGCGTTCAACCAGGACAAGCCCTACGACCGCTTCGTCCGCGAGCAGCTGGCAGGCGACCTCGATGCGGCCCCCGACGCCGAGAAGATCATCGCCACGGGCTGGCTCGCGATGGG
>JACQFK010000217.1 GCA_016200125.1 Planctomycetota bacterium | reverse complement strand
CGCTCCGCGACGCAGTTCGTCGGCCCGCTCACCTTCCAGACCCTCACCCGCCGGCGGGTCATGATCGACCAGTTCGATCTCGAGAGCGTGGTCGATCCCACCCACATCACGCTGACCGACAAGGCCGACCTGGTCGTGCTCGCCCCTGCGACGGCGAACCTCCTCGGCAAGGCGGCCCACGGGATCGCCGACGACATGCTCACGTCCCTGCTCCTCGCGGTGACCTGTCCCGTGCTCGTCGCCCCCGCGATGAACGACCGCATGTGGGCCCATCCGGCGGTCCGGGAGAACATCGGGATCCTGAAGAAGAGGGGATACCGGTTCATCGAGCCCGAGAGCGGCTTCCTCGCCTGCGGCAGCTACGCCAAGGGCCGCCTCGCCAACCCGGTCCAGATCGTCGAGGAAATCGTCCGGTGCGTGTCCTAGTCACCGCCGGACCCACGCGGGAGTATCTCGACGCCGTCCGCTTCCTCTCCAATGCCTCCAGCGGCAAGATGGGCTTCGCCTGCGCGAGGGCCGCCGCACGCGCGGGCCACGACGTCACCCTCGTCAGCGGCCCGGTCGCGCTCCCCGATCCCGCGGGCGTCCGCACGATCCGGGTCGTCAGCGCCGACGACATGTATCGTGCGGTGATGAAGGCGTATCCGCGGATCGACGCGGCGATCATGACCGCCGCGGTCGGCGACTATCGTCCGGCGGAACGCTTTACCGGGAAGCTGAAGAAGAAGTCGGAGACGCTCACGCTCCGGCTGGTCCGCACCCGCGACATCCTGCGGGCGATGGGCCGGAAGAAGGGGAAGCGCGTCCTGGTCGGCTTCGCTCTCGAAGTCCAGGACGCGGTCCACCAGGCGCTTCTGAAGTACAAAAAGAAGAACCTCGACTATGTCGTGCTCAACGCCCCCCGCAGCTTCGCCGCGGACCGGATGGACTGCGAGGTCTACCGCGAGGGCGAGGTGGTGAAACGGTTCACCCGCGCGACCAAGGAAGCCGTCGCCCGCTGGATCGTATCCGTCCTCCGATGAAGATCAGCGCGGGTCCTTTCGTCTTCCGGGCCCTGCTTGAAGAAAAGCTCGCCCCGAAGACCTGCGCGGCCTTCCTCCAACTGCTCCCCTACCGGCAGAAGCTCATCCACGCGCGCTGGAGCGGCGAGGCCTGCTGGATCCCGCTCGGGGAGTTCAAGCTCGGCGTCGGCCCGGAGAACGCGATCAGCACGCCCGCCCCCGGCCAGATCCTGTTCTACCCCGGCGGCCTCAGCGAGACGGAGATCCTCCTCCCCTACGGCAAGGCGGCCTTTGCCTGCAAGGACGGTCCGCTGGCGGGCAACCCCTTCCTCACGATCGTCGAAGGAGCCGGCTCCCTGCCCGACCTCGGCCGCCTCGTCCTCTGGAAAGGCGCCCAGGACATCTGTTTCGAATAGTCCCGCGGTCAGGATTGCTTCCGGCCGCGCGGCATCAGGAAATCGATGAACGCGCGGCTCGCGGGCGACAGGGGCTCGCCGCGGCGGACCAGCACGCCGGAGTGGATCGGCCGGATCTGATCCCCCAGCGAACGCACGCCGATCCGGCGGCCGCGCGTCACGACCCCGCTCGGCATCAGCGGAACGATCGACACCCCCAGCCCCGCCTCGACCATGCGGACGATGATCTCCGTGTTGGTCGTCTCCATGTCGACCCGCAGCGACAGCCCGCCGCCATGAAAGGCATCCATCACGTGCTGCCGGCCGGTGGAACCTCGCTCGAAGAGGATCAGGGGCTGGTCCGTCAGATCGGCGAGCTCCAGCGGGCCCTTGCGGAGGAGGGGATGCCGGGGCGGAGCGATCAGGCTCCAGTCCATCGAGAACAGGTGGATGTACTCCAGGTCCGCCGAGGTCTCGTAGGGGGCGGCCACCCCCAGCGAAATCTCCGGTTCCTCGAGCAGCGCCTTCTCGATCTCCCGCTCCGTCCGGTTGCTCAGCCGGACCCGGAAGTCGGGAAAGGTGGCGTGGAACTGGCGCACGGCGTCGACGAGGACGTAGAGAATCAGGTACTGGGACGCCGCCACGCTGATCTCGCGCTCCACGCGCGCGGTCCCGGAGGCCTCGACCAGCTGCCGGGCGTGCTCCAGGAACGCCATCGCGTGGGGCAGGAAGCGCCGACCCTGGTCGGTCATCGGACCCACGCGCCTCGGCCCGCGCTGCTTGCGGTAGAGCTCGACGCCCAGGCGCTCCTCCAGCACGAGCAGGCGGTTGCGCAGCCCCTGCTCCGTGATGTGCAGGGCGCCCGCGGCGGCGCGAAGGCTGCCCAGGCGCGCCAGCTCGACGAAGGCCGCCACCTGATCCGTCGACAAGGAGAGGTTCAGGGGGCTCATGAAAACAACTTTAAACATTATTTAATCAACAATAAACAACTGTTTCATCCCCCTTCCGCCGCGTCTCATGGAGGTTGGTGCGGGCTTCCCAGAAGGAGGTGATGGATGCGAACCCTGCTGCTGGCGGCTCTCGTGCTGAGCCTGAAGAGCGACCCGATCGGCGTCTACGCGGTGATCGACAAGGTCGTCCTGGAACCCAAGGAAGGCAAGCCCGAGCGGATCCAGATCTGGGGCTCCTTCTGCCTGGCCAAGGGAAGGAACGGGATGGACTATGAGCCGCCCGCCCGCGGTTACCTCTATTATTCTCTCGATCCCCAGAAAGCGGAGACCTGCCGGACGGAATGGTCGGATCTCGGGTCCGTGGCGGCGAAGGGGCAAGGCGTCGGATTCGGATCCCGCTACGCCCCGCTCGCCAGGCTTCGGTCGGCGAACGAGAAACCGGAAGCGCCGGACATCTACCGGATCGGCTGGGGGATCCAGAAGGCGCAGGGCGGCCCCATCGGCCTGCTGAAACAGCTCCCCGCGCCGCTGCGCCCGGCCGAGGCCGAGGTCGTGGCTCCCGGGGCGGTGAAGCTCGTCGCGCGCAACGCCGCCGACACGAGCCTTCGCGATCTCCAGTATGTCTTTGAAATCGAGAACGGCGCGGGCGCCAAGGAGACCAGCAGCCCCCTCCCGGCGGGAGACAAGGAGACCGAATGGGCTCCGAAGCTGGAGATCAAGGCGGGCGAAAAGTACTCCTGGCGGGTGTGGGTCGTGGGGAAGGACTTGAAGGGTCCGGCCGCGAGCAGTTCCTTCGCGGGCAAGAAGTGATCGGAGCGGACGCGCTGCTCGTCCTGCTGGCGGCCTTTCACGGAGCCCTGGCCCTGGCGCTGCCCTGCGCGCCGCTGCTGGCGCTCGGTCTCTGGTGGAACGCGAACACGGTCTCCCACAACTTCATCCATCGCCCCTTCTTCCGGCGCCAGGCGGGGAATGTCTGCTTCTCGGTCTACCTCTCCGTGCTGCTGGGAATCCCGCAATCGCTCTGGCGCAAGCGCCACCTGGCGCATCACGCCGGGCGCGACATCCCCTGGCGCCTGGATCGGCAGGATGCCGCTGAGCTGGCGCTCCTGCTCGGACTCTGGGGCGGCCTCTGCCTCTGGTCGCCGGGATTCTTCATCAGGGTCTATCTTCCCGGGTATCTGGCGGGCCTGTTTCTGTGCTACCTGCAGGGCCGCTACGAGCACCTTCGCGGCACCGTCAGCCACTACGGGAAGCTCTACAACTGGCTTTTCTTCAACGACGGCTACCACGTCGAGCACCACGCCGATCCTTCGCGGCCCTGGACGCGTCTGCCCGCCTGCAGGGAAGAGCACGTGCGGTCCAGCCCCTGGCCCGCGGTGCTCCGCTGGCTGGAGTTCTTCAGCCTCTGCGGCCTCGAGCGCTGGGTCCTGAAATCGCGCCTGCTTCAGCAGTTCGTCCTCCGCTCCCACGAACAAGCGTTCCAGCGCCTCCTCCCCGCGCTGCCGCCGGTCCGGCGCGTGGGGATCGTCGGAGGCGGCCTCTTCCCCCGAACCGTGCTCATCCTCCGCCGGCTCCTGCCGGAAGCGCAGCTGGTCGTCATCGATGCGGACCAGGACCATCTTCGCCTGGCGTCCGAGGTCGCGGGGGACGGCGTCGAGTGGATCCACCGGCGCTACGACGCCGACAGCGCCGACGACTTCGATCTCCTGATCCTCCCGCTCTCCTTCATCGGCGATCGCGCGGCCGTCTATCGGCGCCCCTCGCGGCCCGTCCTGGTGCAGGACTGGATCTGGCGGAGGCGGGGCCGCAGCGCGCTGGTCTCCCTGGCGCTCCTCAAGTGCGTGAACCTGGTGACGCCGTGAGAGCCGCCAGCCTCGCCGCCGTGTTCGTCGTCGCGAAGCTGCTGGTCCTGCCCGCGTCCGTCGGGAATCCCATCGTCTGTTTCTGGCAGGACGCGCTGGTCGCGCTTCTCTACGCGGCCCTGGATCGCTCCCTTCGACGCGTCCCCTGGGCCGGATGGGCCGCCTACGGACTGCTCGTCCTCTATGCGGCGGTCAACGTGCCGATCGCCCGGGTGCTCTCGACGCCCCTGACCTGCCCCATGCTCGCCGCGACACGAGGCACGATCGGCGATTCCATCACCCTCTATCTGAATGCCCGGAATCTGCTCCTCATCGTCTCGGTGCTCGCCGCGGGGGCGATCTTTCCCCTCCTGTTCCGTCGCCTTTCCCCCCGCTGGGGTGGGGGGCTCGCCGCCGGCGCGGGACTCCTGGCGGCGGCGGGCGCTTGCGGCCTGGGACCCATCGACTCGCGCGGCCTGCATCGGAACGCGCTGGCGGCGGTCGTCTCGACCGCCTTTCCGCGGCTCCCGTCGATCCGGGGCGAGGCCGACTGGCGGCGGAGCCCCTTCGAGCCCTCGGCGGCGGCGGAGCTCTCGCGATTCCGCGGCGCGGCCCGGGGTCGCAACGTGCTGATGATCCACCTCGAATCGACGGCGGCTCAGTATCTGGGGCTCTACGGCGCGGACCCGGACCCGATGCCCACCCTCACGCGGATGTCCCGCGAGGCGATCACCTTCGAGGAGGCCTACACGGTCTATCCCGAGAGCATCAAGGGGCTCGCCTCGATTCTCCACTCCACCTGGCCGGCCATGGACACGGCTCCCGAGCTCTATCAGAAGCTGGAGGCGCCATCCCTCGCGGCGCTCCTCTCGGCCGAGGGTTACCGCACGGGCCTCTTTCACTCGGGCCGCTTCGGCTACCTGGGCATGGAATCGCTCGTCCGCCATCGGAGCTACGAGACCCTCGAGGACGCGGGAGCGATCGGAGGCAACCGGGAGTCGAGTTTCGGCGTCGACGAGGCCGCCGCGGTCCGCCGGATCCTCGACTGGATCGACTCGGGTCCGCCCGATCGCCCCTTCTTCGCCACCTATCTCCCGATCGCGGGCCACCACCCCTACGGCTCGACGGAGAACGGGCCCTTCCCCGCCGAGAAAGAGATCGGACGCTACCGGAATGCGCTCTTCGAGGGGGACCGCGCTTTGAAGACCCTGGTGGAAGGCCTGAAGTCCCGGGGACTCTACGAGCGCACGCTCGTGGTCGTCTTCGGGGATCACGGCGAGGCCTTCGGCCAGCACGACGGCAACTTCGCTCACACGCTCTTTCTCTATGAGGAGAACGTGCGGGTGCCGCTGCTCTGGGTCCTGCCGGAGGCCGTCGCGGCGCCGCGGCGGGTCCGGGGTCCCGTCAGCCTGATCGACGTAGGTCCGACCCTGCTCGATCTCCTCGGGCTGGCTCCCTGCCCTGAGTACCAGGGACGTTCGCTGCTCGAGGGATCTCCGGGAATGGCGCTGTTCTTCGCCGACTATTCGTCCCCTCTGCTGGGACTCCGCGACCGCCGCTGGAAGTTCATCCACGATCTCGATTCCGGGCGCTCGAAACTGTTCGACCTCGAGTCCGATCCTGGGGAGCGGGAAGATCTCGCGCCGGCCTCCCCGGAACAGGTCCGCGCCTATCGGGACCACCTGAAGGCGTGGAGCTCCGCGCAACGGGAGCGGCGCACCCAGGGTCATTGAGAAGAAGACGGGACTTGAAGCGATAGCCCCCGACTTGGGTCGCCTCGTCCTCTGGAAAGGCGCGCAGGACATCATCTTCGAAGACCTCTTTCCTGTTGACGTTCCCTTTCCGGGACTATATTTTACATATAGGTTAATTAAGTAAGAGGTTAAATACAGATGTCCGCCGACGGCCTCAGCAGGACCTTCTCCGCGCTGGCGGATCCCACCCGGCGGGCCATCCTGCGCCGCCTGAGCCGGGGGGAGACCTCCGTGTCGGAACTGGCGCGCCCCTTCAAGATCAGCCTTCCGGCGGTCTCCCGGCACCTGAAGGTGCTGGAGAAGGCCGGGCTGATCGCCCGGGCCCGCAAGGCGCAGTGGCGGCCCTGCCGCATGGAGTCGGCCCGCATGAAGGAAGCCGTGGACTGGATGGAGGAATGCCGCAAGGAGTGGGAGCTGCGCTTCGACCGGCTCGAGGCCTACCTCAAAGAGCTGCAGGAACCAGAGAAGAAGAAGCCCAAACAGGGAGACTGACATGGCCGACCCCACGCCCTTCGCGATTTCCCGCGACCTGAATGCGCCCCGGGAGCTGGTCTACAAGGTCCACAGCGATCCCGCCCACCTCGCCCGCTGGATGAGCCCGGCAGGCTTCGAGTCCATCAAAGCGGTGCAGGACTTCCGCGTGGGAGGCTCCTATCACTACGGCCTCAAGGGCCCCGGGGGCATGGAGATGTGGGGCAAGCAGGTCTACCTCGAGATCGTTCCGAACGAGAAGATCGTCTACCTCCAGTCCTTTTCCGACAAGGACGGCGGCCGGGCCCGTCATCCGATGTCCCCGACCTGGCCCCTGGAGATGCACGCGACCGCCGCCTTCACGGATCTCGGCGGCGGCAGGAGCCGGCTCACGATCACCTGGAAACCCTGGAAGTCCGACGAGGCAGGGAATGCGACCTTCGACGGCGCGCGCCCGGGCATGACCGGCGGCTTCGAGGGCAGCTTCAAGAAGCTCGAGGAGTATCTGTCATCCCTTCAAAAGAAGGACACGGTCGAGTATCCCTCGGACAGCGAGATGGTCTTCACGCGCGTGTTCGAGGCTCCGCGCTCCCTGGTGTGGAAGGCCCATGTGACGCCGGGGATGGTGGAGCAATGGTGGGGACCGGCGGGCTTCACCAACACCACGCACGAGATGTCCGTGAAGCCGGGCTGCACCTGGCGCCTGACCATGCACGGACCGGACGGAACCGACTATCCCAACAAGATGACCTACCTCGAAGTCAAACCCGAGGAGCGCCTGAAGTACGACCACGGAGATTTCGAGAAGGTCCATTTCCGCGTGACCACCGACTTCATCGCGGAAGGCCCCACGCGGACCCGGCTGGTGACGCGGATCGTCTTCACCTCGAAAGAACAGCGCGACGCGATCGCCAAGCATGCGGTCGACGGGCACAACTCCACGATGGGGCGGCTCGAAGCGCTGCTGGCCGCTCAGGGCCTGCTGGACTACGACTTCCGGATCGAACGCGTCTTCGACGCCCCTCGTGCCAGGGTCTTCGACTGCTGGAGCCGGCCCGAGTCGCTGTCGCGCTGGTTCGCGCCCAAGGGGCTGACCGTGCCGGCCTGCGAGGTCGACTTCCGCGTGGGCGGCGTCTGGAACCTCTGCATGCGGATGCCCGACGGGTCGGATCACTGGATGAGGGGCCGCTATCTCGAGATCCAGCGGCCCGAGAAGCTGGTCTGGGAATGCGCGCTCAGCGACCTGCCGCCCGGGAACCGCATCCACAGCACGGTCCTCTTCGTCGAAGAGGGCGGGAAGACCCGGGTCAGGGCCCACCAGGTCTACACGGGGTTCCCCACCCAGGTCCCCTCGGAGCCGGGCTGGCAGTCCACCCTGGAAAACCTGGCGGCAGAGCTGGCCGCGTCCTGAGGTTCAGGCGGGCTCGCGCGACTTCCAGGCGCCGTAGGAGAGCGTCCCGGCGAAGAGGCCGGCGATCGTCGCCAGCGCGTAGAGCTTCCCTTCCCAGAGCTGCGCCAGCGCGGTGCCGGGGCAGGCGCCGCTCAGCGCCCAGCCGATGCCGAACAGCAGCGAGCCGGCGATCACGCCGCCGTGGAGCGCCTTGGGCCGGAGCTCCGTCGGCTCCCCGCTGGGCGAGGAGCGGGCGCGGCGCCGCAGGACGGCCAGACCCAGCGCCGCGACCGCGATCGCCGAGCCCATCACGCCCATCAGGTGGAAGTCCCGCAGGAGGAACATGTTCAGGATCGCGTCGTAGTCCGTCACCCGCGCCTGGTGGAGCAGGAATCCGAAGAGGGCGCCCCAGACGACGTACAGAAGCAGCCTCATGTCATCGGCTCCCCAGCACGTGGAACAGCAAATTGGCCGCCAGGACGCCGGCCGCCATGAATCCGGCCGTCGCCACCAGGCTCGCCTTCTGGCCCTGCGCGATGCCCATGATGGAATGGCCGCTCGTGCAGCCGCCGGCCCAGCGCGCCCCGAAGCCCACCAGGAATCCGCCGACGAACAGGACGGCGAGCTTGACGTCCGTCCGCGACGAGAAGACCGTGTCGAAGGCGCCCATCGAGGTGACGATGCCCCACTTCCCGGCGAGGGCCGCACCCGCGAGTCCCCCGAGCGGCATGCCCAGCAGGAAGGGGACGCGCCAGCGCTCCGTGAACGTGCTCTTCCGGAAGAAGGAAAGGCTCGGCACGAGTCTCGAGCAGGCCGCCCCGAAGGCTCCGGAGACCGCGACCCCGTTCCCCGTCGCGGCCGCAAAAGCCGTGACGTAAAGCCCGATGGCGGGCCCCGCCACCCACCAGGGCCAGGGGCTCGTGAGGAGGTCTCTCAGGCTCATATCCGTACCAACGCTACCCGAACGGGTTGTCATCCGTCCACCCCAAAGATTCGAATCCGGCGAACTCCCGACCCGGTATCTTGGTCTGAACGATGACCATGAGCCGCATCCTGCTCTTCCTCATGCTGGCCGGCACGGCCCTGCCCCAGGATCAGAAGCAGTCGCCGACCGTCATCGATCCCGCGAAGGCCGGGATCGGGCGGACCTACTCCGATCCCACCGTCGCCGTGGCGCTGCAGGACGCGAAGGCGCTCGTCGTCGCCTTCAGCGGACGCGACTGCCCGATCTCGAAGCTCTACAAGCCCCGCCTCGACCGGCTGTCGAAGGACTACGCGCCGAAGGGCGTCCGCATCCTCACCGTCTCGAGCGACGACAAGGGCTTCGTCGGGCTCTTCGGGCCCGACCGCAGCACCGAGACCTTCGTCCTCGACGCAAAGGGCGTCCTGCGCTACCGCGGCGCCGTCGACGACCAGTACGGGATCGGCTACACGAAGGAGGCGCCGTCGGCCAACTACCTCGTCGACGCGATCGAGGCGCTGCTCGCCGGGAAGCTCCCGTCCATCGCCGCCACCGAAGCGCCCGGCTGCCTCGTCGAGAAATCCGCCCCGGCCGCGGCCGGCAAGTCCCCCGCCGCCGGCGGCAAGCTCAGCTTCCACAAGGACGTCGAGCCGATCTTTCAGAAGCGCTGCGTCGAGTGCCACCGCCCCGGCGACATCGGCCCCTTCTCGCTGCTCCAGTACGCCAAGGCGAAGTCGTCCGCGAAGCAGATCAAGGAGGTCGTCGTGAAGCGGCGCATGCCGCCCTGGCACGCCGATCCGAAATACGGCGAGTTCAAGAACGACCGCCGCCTGACGGCGCAGGAGGTCGACACCATCGCCGCCTGGGTCGACGCCGGCGCCCCGGAAGGCGACGCCAAGGACGCGCCGCCGCCGCGCAAGTTCAGCGAGGGCTGGCAGATCGGCACGCCCGACGCCACCTACGCGATCCCCCGCAAGGAGCGCATCCCGGCCGAGGGGACCATCCCCTACCGGAACCTTTTCGTGCCGACGGGGCTCAAGGAGGACAAGTGGGTGCAGGCGGTGGAGATCCGGCCCGGCGCGCGGCAGGTCGTCCACCACGTCCTGGCCTTCGTCATCTACCCGCTCAACCGCCTGAAGGAACAGCCGAAGATCGACGGCCTCAACGGCTACGTCGGCATCTTCGTCCCCGGCGAAAGCCCGATGGTGTTCCCGGAGGGCACGGGCAAGTACGTGCCGGCGGGCGCGACGATCGCCTTCCAGATCCACTACACCGCCAGCGGCGAGGCGGCCGAGGATCAGACCCAGATCGGGTTCGTGTGGGCGAAGAAGACGCCGAAGCAGGAGGTGGTCACCCACAGCATGTCGAACACCGGCATCCGGATCCCCGCGGGCGCGGCGGACTTCCCGCAGGAAGCGAGCTATACGTTCACGAACGACGCGAAGATCCTGAGCTTCCTGCCCCACATGCACGTGCGGGGCAAGGCCTTCAAGTACGTGGCGGTCGCGCCCGACGGCAAGGAGGAGGTCCTGCTCGACGTCCCCCACTACGACTTCAACTGGCAGACCTGCTACCGCCTGAAGGAGCCCAAGGCGGTGAAGAAGGGGACGACGATCCGCGCCTTCGCGCGCTTCGACAACTCGAAGGACAACCCCTTCAATCCCGACCCCACCAAGGACGTCCGCTGGGGCCAGCAGACCTGGGAGGAGATGCTGGTGGGGTATCTGGACTACGTGAAGACCGAATAGCGAAAACCGAAAATCGGGAAGAAGGTCCCGCCCTCCAGGCGAATCGCGCACGACGAATAGCGAACAGGGCGGCGCCTGTTTTCCTTGACCGCTCCTCCAGGAACCGAATTTAATCGAACTCGTGGCAGCAGAGGGGTCGATTCTTCTTCTCGAGGAGTACTTCGCCTCGGGCGACCCTCGGTTCCGCGCCGAACTGCACTCCCTCAACGTCCCCGCGAAGATCGGAGCCTTCGCCGAGAAGTGGATCAAGGATCCGCGGGACTGGGCGCGCCTGGCGATGCGGGACTTCCTCCTCGACCGCTCCTTCGAGCGTCCGCCGCTCAAGCCGCTCGTGAAGCGGCTCTTCAAGCTCGCCGAGGCCGCGGGCGACGACCGCATCATGGCCTGGTTCCTGGTCGTCGCGGACGGCTCCATCCGCCGCGTTGAGAAGCAGCGCTACAACTGGCAGACCCGCGACGTCAGCACCTACCTCAAGGCTGCCTTCCCGCCGCGGGGTGACGGGGCGGCCTTCACGGTCCACACGCGCCACTACCTGCGCCGCCGCGCCTGGCGCTATTTCCGGCGCCTGGGCTTCCGCGACCCGAAGCGCTACCTCGCCGCCGCGATGGAAGCGCTCCTGCTCTACCGCGACGCGGACGTCGACAGCGGCGTCCACCTGCTGGACAACTGGGGCCTGACCCACATCCTCTTCCACAACTCGCCGATTCTCCAAGCCACGACCTGCGGCTGGCGCCTGAAGGACGGCGCGGCGATGCGGGAGCTCAAGCCCACGCCCGCCTACGCGACGCAGTGGGACGCCGACTCGATCTTCACCCTGCTCCTCAAGGCGCAGGCCCGGCCCTTGCGCCGCACCGCGCGGGCGATGCTCAAGGCCCGCCCCGCGCTGACCGAGAAGGTTCCCTTCGCCCGCGTGTTCGAGCTCCTCGAGCACCCCGACGAGGAGGTCCAGACGCTCGGCCTCGACCTGCTGGGCTCCGCGGCGGGGCTCGAGTCGGCTCCGCTCGAGGCCTGGACCCGGCTCCTGGAGTCGAAGAGCCTCGAGGTGCTCGACGCCGTCTGCGGCCTGATGGCGAAGCTCGTCTCGCCTCAGGTCTTCTCCACGGAGCAGCTCCTGCTCTTCGCCACGGGCCCGCTCGGGCCGGTCGCGCGGCTGGGGGTCGGCTGGCTGAAGCTCCGCGAACTCGAGCCCGGCGACCTGCTGCGGCTCGCCCAGGCGCGCTCGCGGGCCGCCGCGAAGGACGCCGTCGCGCTCGCCCGGGAGCGGCTGTCGCCACGCCCCGACTTCAACCCCGACTGGCTCCTGGCCTTCATCGACTCCAGCGCCCGCGACGTGCGCGAGGCGGCCTGGACCTGGTTCTCCGAGGAGAAGCGGGCCCGCCACCGGCTGGACCTCTGGGCCAAGCTCGTCGAGAGCCCCTACGACGACGTCCGCCTCTCGATCGTGAGCCACCTCGAGCGCTTCGCCGAGATCGACACCGCGCTCCGCGTCCTGCTCGCCCGGGCGCCGCTCGAGACCATCTGGGCGACCGTGCTCCTCAACATCCACCGCGGGAACCGCGCCAAGCGGCTCGCCGCGGGTCAGATCGCGGCGGCCATCGAGCGCGACCCTTCGCGGGCCCCGCAGCTCCTTCCCCTGCTCGCCGTCGCCGCGCGCTCGATCCGCGCCCCCGAGTTCCGCGCCGGTCTCGCGGCGGTCGTCCGCACCGCGACCCGCCGCCCCGAGGTCGCCGATCACCTGTCCCGGCTTTTCCCGGAGCTCAAGCTTGCGCCTTGACCTCGCCTACTACGGCCGGAGCCGCGTGGAGAAGCGCGCCGACGCGCTCGCGCTCATGCTGTCGCCCAACCTCTCCCGCTCGCCGGTCTCCTTCGAGGCCGAGCTCGCGAAGCCGCTCCGCTTCCGCGAGGCGGTCTCCGCGCTCCACGAGATCGTCGTCGGCGACGTCCGATGGAAGCCGAGGGACCATACCGCCTACCGCGCGTGGCTGAAGAAGCAGGTCGAGGAGGAATCCCTGCTGCGCAAGGCCGCCTACGCCGAGGCGAAGAAGGATCTCGAGATCGCCAAGGGGATGTCCTTCCCGCCGACCCTCGACCGCGAGTTCAAGACCTGGCACCGCGTCTACTGGGGCGCGCGGCGCGCCTACGCGGACGAGCTCCGGAAGAACGACCCCGAGCTCTTCCGCCGGCTTACCCCCTGCGACCCCGTCATCACGGTCTCGCCCGACGTGGTCTTCTTCGAGTGCTTCAGCGCCGACGAGTCGAGCTACGGCTGCCTCACCGTCGAACGCGACGCGATGTTCAAGGGCGCCTCCGCCGTCCAGACCGGCACGACGAACGTCGACTACTCCTGGGCGCTCTACGACCACTTCCAGACGCTGAGGACCTACCGCGCCACCCGCTTCCACGTCGACCCCAGCGGCTTCGAAGTGCGGGCCCGGGGAGGCGAGGGGATCCGCGAGGAGAAGATCGACCTTCCGGAGACCTGGCTCCGCGGCTTCCTCCAGATCCAGGCGGCGATGACGCTGCCGTCAAGGAGAGTTTCGCTCGACCGGGACTCGGTCTATTCGATTCTCGCCTTCCTCCGGCGCCACAAGGCGCGGCGCAGCCCGCGGGCGCTGAGGTTCGAGCTCACGCCGGGCCGCTCGCCCGAGATCGTGCTGGAGCCCTGGGACCGGAGGGTGATCTCGCTCAACACGCGATGGGAGGGCAACGCCCAGACGATCAAGGTCTGGGGGCGCCAGCGGCTCCTGGTCCTCGCGCGGCTCCTCCCGATCGCCGACGGCATCGACGTGCACCTGATGGGCGACGGCCTCCCCAGCTTCTGGGTGGTCCGGATGGGCGAGATGCGGCTCACGCTCGGGCTGTCGGGCTGGACCGTCAACGACTGGACCCGCGCCAGCGCGCTCGACCTGATGGCCCCGCAGGCGGAGATCCAGCCCCAGACGGTCCGCGTCATGGCCGAAGCGCTCCAGGCGCGCCAGTCGATGCGCGAGACGGAGTTCGGCGGCCGCCCCGACGTGGTCCGCGCCGCGCTCTTCCGGATGGCGCGGCTGGGCCAGTCGATCCAGGATCTCGCCGCCGGGGTGGTCCGCTGGCGCCGCGTCATGCCGCCCGAGATCGCGATCGAGACGGCCGTCCCGGAGAACCCGGAGGCGGTCGCCTCCCGGACGCTTTCGGCCCGGGTGGAGCGCGACGAGAAGCTCGCGAGCGGCCTCCGCGTCGTCGTCGCGGCGGTGGGCAACACGCGGGTCGAGGCGCTCTTCGACGTCGACGGCATCTTCAAGCGGGCGAAGTGCAACTGCTCCCACTTTCACAAAGGAGGGCTGAGGAAAGGTCCCTGCCGCCACCTGCTGGCGGTGCGGACCGCCGTTTGGAAACCGTGACGCTTGCGGGGGCCGTCTCCCTTTCGAGACTGTTCTGCGGCGTACCGCCGCGGTTGAAGTCGGCCTCCCATGCATCCCCGGAGCCGTTGTGCTTTAGGCTCGTCCGACATCTCGCGTTTGGACTGAGCCAAGCCGAGGCTTTTCCCCACGCGAGATGTCGGACGAGCCTCGGTGAACGTCTCCGGTCCTGAGTGCGTAGTCGAGAGGGAGCACGGCTCCCGCAAGCATCATGGGATTCTTTGACTGGCTCCGGAATCTGCTCTTCGGCGGCATGCCGCAGAAGAAGGCGGTCATCGTCCGCCCTGCGCAGCCCGTCTTCCCCCTGCGCCCGGCCCCCGCTCGGTTGCCGGCCGCGGCGCCGAAGGCGCCGCCCCCGGCGCCCCGCCCGACGGCGGACTACGCCGCCGAGGACTTCGCCCCC
This sequence comes from Planctomycetota bacterium, assembly GCA_016200125.1. The sequence continues at coordinate 1,302 of JACQFK010000217.1, read as the reverse complement.
ATCTCCGACAAGGAGCTGCGGCAGAAATCGAAGTCGTCGGAGGTCGCGACGTCGCCCTGGTGGGGCCGCACCGACACGATCCCGCCCGGCGACGACGCGCGCACCAAGCTGATCGACCGGGCGCTGGTGACGCGCGGCTATCTGACCCCCGAGCAGCTCGCGGAGATCCACCGGGTGGGCGACCTCATGCTCCTCAAGAAAGGCGACGAGGCGATCCTTCGGGTGCAGGCCCAGGCCGCCGTCGCCCGGAGCAAGGAGGAGCGCGCCGCCCTCAAGGCAGAGAAGAAGCGCCAGGCCGAGGAGCGGAAGAAAGCCCATGCCGAAGCTGTCGCGCGCCGGAAGGCGGCGGACATCATCTTCCTGGGCCGCGGCGTCTCCGGCGGGCTCGCCGGGCGGACCTCGGACGAGGGGAAGCTGCGGAAGTTCGGGCTGCCGTCGCTCGCGACGCCCGACCAGGTCGCGGCCGCGCTCTCGATCCCGATCCTGCGGCTCCGCTGGCTCGCGTTCCACAGCGAGGCGTCGACGGTGTCGCACTACGTCCGCTTCCAGATCCCCAAGAAGAGCGGCGGCCTGCGCGACATCTGGGCCCCGCAGCCGAAGCTCGCCGCGGCCCAGGCCTGGATCCTCGAGAACATCCTGTCGAAGGTCCCCGCCGGCCCCGTCGCCCACGGGTTCGTCCCCGGCCGCTCCACCGTGACGAACGCCGCGCCTCACGTGAAGCGGACGATCGTCGTCAACGTCGACCTGAGGGACTTCTTCCCGACGATCACGTTCCCCCGGGTCCGCGGACTTTTCGAATCGCTCGGCTACTCGCCGGCGGTCGCGACGGTCTTCGCCCTGCTCTGCACCGAGGCGCCGCGGCGCGAGGTCGAGTACTCGGGGCGGAAGTACTTCGTTGCGACGGGCCCGCGGGCGCTGCCGCAGGGCGCCTGCACGAGTCCCGCGCTTTCCAACCTCGCGGCCTGGACGCTCGACCGCCGCCTGGGCGGCGTCGCGGCGAAGCTCGGCTGGACCTACACCCGCTATGCGGACGATCTCACCTTCTCCGGAGACACGCTCGTGCCGAAGGGGGAGAAGAATCCGAAGAGCGTCGGCTGGCTGCTCGCCCGCACGCGCCACCTCTGCGAGGCCGAGGGCTTCGAGGTCAACGAGAAGAAGGTCCGCGTCCAGCGCCGGAATGCGGCCCAGACGGTGACGGGCATCGTGGTGAACGAGAAGCCGTCGACGAGCCGGGCCGAGCGCCGCAAGCTGAGGGCGATCCTCCACCACGCGCGCTTCGAGGGGATCGAGAAGCAGAACCGG
>JACQFK010000231.1 GCA_016200125.1 Planctomycetota bacterium | reverse complement strand
CGCGAGCAGCGAGTCGCCGCGGCCCGGAAGCGTCAGCACCCCCTGCGGACCGCGCTCGCTGAGCGTCGCGTTCGTGCAGGCGTAGCCCAGCAGGACCATCTGGAAGAGAGCCGTCCCCGCGAGCACGTGCTTCGTGCGGTCCCACTGCAGGCCGAGGACGCGCCAGGCCCAGCAGGCGGCCAGCGCCAGCACCCCGCACATCAGGGCGGTCAGCGGCGGGAACAGCGTGACCACGAAGGCGAAGACCTCGGGACAGTGCACCCACTCGAGGAGGCGGATCAGCCCCTTCATCGGCAGCTGGAGCGCCAGCTCGACGCGGGAGCGCGCATTGCCCGCCAGGAGGACGCTCCAGGCGAAGGCCGAATAGACCAGCCCCGTCAGGGCGAAGCCGATGAACCAGCGGAGGTAGGTCTCGGACGGGCGGAGCTTTGCGGCGCGCGGCTCGAGGATGGATTTCGGGATGTTGATCCCGATGCTGAGACTCATGGACGGCCCCCTCTCTCTTCCAGCGGGAGTATAGCACGAGTTCCGCGGGCCCGCGGGCGACAAAAAAAGACCGTGGGGGTCGCCCGCGGTCTTTCAAGGGACGCTGTGGAAGACTACTTTGCGATCTCGGCCAGGATCCGCTCCTGCTCGGCCTTGGCCTTCTCCGGATCCTTCTTCTTGTCGGTGCGGCGGAGCTTGTCGATGTCCTCGTACAGCTTCGCGCCCCACGCGGCGTCGGCCTTCACGGCCTTCTCCGCCTTGGCCACGAGCTCTTCGGCGTCCTTGCCCCCGCCCGCCACCGTGACGAAGGCCTTGATCTGCTCGACGTACTGGACTCCGGGGTTCGGCGCCGCCGGGCCTTCCTCGAGCTTGAGCGCCCAGCGGATGCCCGTCAGCAGGTGCTCTTTGAACTGCGGGTTCTGCCAGGTCCCCTCGTTGTGGCCGAGGTTGGTGTAGAAAAGGCGGCCCTTGCCGACCTCGCGGACCCAGCACACCGGCACGTGGTAGGGCATCTTCGTCTTGCACTTCGCCATGTTGAGGCTGTAGATCACGCGCACCGACTTGGGATCGTAGTGGCGGTACTGGTAGATCTCGTCCTTGATCTGGAACTCCGCGGGCCAGGGCTTGGCGACCACGTGCGAGGTCTCGTGCACCGACATCGTGCAGTTCTCGCCCGAGCCCCAGGGATGGCCGTCGAAGGTGCCGTTGATGAGCGACCAGTAGGGCTGGAAGTCGCCGAAGGTGTCGGTGGAGCTGTGGACGCCGATCATGGCCTTGCCGGACTTCAGCCACTCCTCGTAGGCCGCGAAGTTCTCCTTCGAGATGGGCAGGCCGCCCGTGGTGTAGAACATCACCGCGTCGAGCTCCTTGAGCTTGTCGGGCGTCAGGACCGACGCGTCCTGCGTGCACTCCACGTCGAAGAGCCCGGAGTCCTTGCCGATCTCGGTCATCGAGATCTCTGATGGCGCCAGGGGGGCGTCCTTCTTGCGGTCCACCGACCCGTGCTTGAAGCCCTTCGACTGGGTGATATAGAGGATCTTGTACTTCTTCTTGTCCTGCCGGGCGCCGGCCGCGGGGGCCAGGGCCATCACGAGGAGCAGGGCGCCGACGAGGATTCGCATGATCCGGCCTCCAAGGAGTACCTATACATAACGGCGGGCCGGGCCCGTGTTACGGATCCACGGTGAATACGACGGCGCGACCTCCGGCGGCGGCCTTCCTGTAAAGGTCCCGGACGACGAGGAAGGCCTCCCAGGCGGCCTTGAAGTCCGCGTCTCCGTGCTCGCCGTCGTACTCGTCGGGGTCGATGGCGTCGTAGCGGACGCGGAAGGCCGCTTCGTTCAGGGGGGCGAGCGCCGCCGCCACGTCCTTCACCTCGTTCGGCTCCGCGTAGGCCGCCACGGTGTCGTCGCCTTCGTACAGATGCTTCCCGCCCAGCAGGGTCCGGTTGAGGGGATACTCGCCTTCATCGTAGTACAGCGTCCCGTTCGAGAGGCAGCGGTGCATCGCGTCCCAGGCCGTTCCGGAGTCCGCACGCCACGCCTTGTCCCCCCGCTTCTCGATCTCCTGGAGGATCGCCCGCACGGCGTCGTTGCCTTCCGCGGCCAGCAGGCGAGCGGAATCCTCGGACGAGAGCGCGAAGTGAAGCCCGCGACAAGCCATGGCCCTGATGGTATACGTGGGGGGATGGATCCGATCAAGGAAAGCCGCGCCGGCCTCTGCGCGACCTGCCGGCATGCGAAGGAGACCCGCAACGACCGGGGCTCGGTCTTCCTCTTCTGCCGCAAGTCGGAATCCGACGCCCGCTTCCCCAAGTACCCGCCGCTGCCCGTGACCCGCTGCGCCGGCCACGAGCCCCCGACCCGCTGACCCTGCCGCCTAGCGAAGCTTCCTTCCGGCGCCCGTCACCGGTACGAGGCTCATCTGTTGGACCGAGAATTGCGTCTCGTAGCAGCCCAGCATCAGCCCCTCCGACAGGGGAACCTTCCACCCGTCGTGGATCGTCACCCGGCCCGGTTCGCCTTTCCAGTCGAACAGCGGCTGCCCGTCGATCGAGAGCGCGACGCTCCCCTTCCTGACGGAGATGGCGACCACGGAGGGCTTTCCCGCGGCCAAGAAGCGTCCGGGCGTCATCGTCTCGTTGGCCGAGAATCGCTTGCCTCCGATGTTGTCCAGGCCCGACGCGTACGTGCTTCCCGGCGCGTCCCCGTCGATGACGATCGTGGCCGGCCGCCCGCCCCAGACGATGCCCACGACGAAGGATTTCTCCCCCGCGCGGCGTTCCACGGCCAGCGTAAGATCGTACTCGGCCGGGGGCGCGAAGGGGATCTGCAGGCGCGCCCAGGCGGTGTCGCCCGGAGCGACCAGCACCCCATTGTCCTTGGTCCAGTCCCCTTTGATTCCATCCCGCTGCGGCTGCACCAGCGCAAGCAGGTCGATTCCGTTCTTCGCCGCTGGCGCCGGAGTCTTGCGGAGAACGGCCCCCTGCGCTGAAATCGGCACCAGGTAGATCCTGCTGAAATGGTAGCGGCTGCCCCAGGCGGCCAGGAAGAGCGCGTTCGAGTTCCGCACCTTCCACCCGTCCGGCAGCGAGAGCCGGTTGAAAGCCCCGCGCCAGTCGATGATGGGCTTGCCGCCCGCGAGCACCGTTACGCCGGCCTTCCGGACCCTGAATTCCAGCGTCGTCTCGACGCCGTTCGTGAACACCTGGCTGCTGTAGGTCGTCGCGTTGCCGCTGGGGCCCTGGTTGTCGAGCAACTCGAACCCGGACTTGTAGGCGCCGGAGGCCTGGGTGTCCATCGTGACCGACCACTGCGCGCTGCCCTTCACGAGGCCCACCAGGAGGCCGTCGGAGCCGTCGCGCCGGTCGACGGTCATGACCAGGTCGTATTCCTCAGGAGGGCTGTAGGGGATCTGCAGGCGGATGTGATCTCCCGCGGAACAGATCAGGCCCTGTCCGTCCGTCGTCCAGTCTCCCTTCACCGCGTCCTGCTTCGGATCAATCAGCGCGAGCAGGTCGACTGCGTTCTTGGGCGGCGGGCCGCCGCGGAGGTAGGTTCCCTCGCCCGAGATCGGGGTCAGCCGGATCTCGCTGTAGCGGACCTGATTCCACCACTCGCCGATGAAGAGCGCCCGGGGATTGGGGACCGCCCAGCGCTGGTAGTTCCCCAGGCGATTCGTGTTGCCCTGCCAGGTGTAGAGGGTCTTCCCGTCCTTCACCACCGTGAAGCCGCTGCGGCGGACCTTGAAGTCGAAGGTCGCCGGCTGCCCCGTGGTCAGCTGCGGGCCCCGCAGCGCGGTGAGCATCTGCGTGTCGACGAGCTCCGTGCCGGACTGATATCCCTCCGTCGGCAGTTTGTCGACGTAGACGGTCCACTGGTTCGTGCCGCGGGCCAGGCCGAAGACCACGCCGTCGTTGCCGTCGCGCCGCTCCATGACAATCCGCAGGTCGTACTCGTCCGGAGGCAGGTAGGGCAGCATCAGCCGCACGTGGTCGCCCGCGCTGGCCACGAGGACCTTCTCGTCGAAGCGCCACTGCCCTTCGACCGCGTCCTTCGCAGGATCCACGAGCGCGAGCAGGTCGATCGTGCCCTTCGGCGCGGGCGCGCCGATGCCGGACGCGGGGGCGGGGGCCGGGGCCGCCGCGGGCGTGCCGCGGCCTTCGCCCCGCCGCAACACCAGGAGGCCCAGGCTGTCCACGTCCTCGAAGGCGCCGCCGCAGAGGCCGAGCACATAGGTGCCGTCGCCGCCCAGCCGAACTTCGCCGGACCCGCGATCGCCGAACCATTCGCTTTCATAGCTGTCCCGCGGGTCGAGCGCGATCCCCGAGATCTTCATGTAGACGATCTTGAGGCCGTTGACCCGGTTGGTCCCGCGGGCGATGAGGCCCCCCACGGCGTAGCCGGGCTTCGCCATCGACTCCTTGAAGCCGGACGTCGTCTTCCCGCGGACGGGTCCCTCCTGGACGGAGGAAGTCGTGCTGAAGAGCGGCTGCACGGCTTTCAGCACCACGCCGCCGCTCGACCACGACATCCGCAGGCCGATCAGAACGCCGCCCTCGCGCGAATAGTCGTCGTAGCTAGCGCCGCCCGTGCCTCCGACGACCTCCGTCCGCTGCGGCAGCGGCTGAGCGGGAAGGAGCAGTCCGCCGACCTGCTTGAGCCGCGTCTCGGCCTGCAGCTTGGCCAGGCCGGCGAGCCCCGGCAGCGCGTCGAGGTACCACTTCACTGCCCGCGCCTGCTCGCGCTTCTTGTACTCCGGGGAGCGCTCCTTCTCGGCCGCCACCCACCACGCGTCGCCCACGGCGGCCTGGGAGGAGGTGTCGTCGACGGCGGCGATCTCCTTCTCGGCCGCGGCTTTGAGCAGGGGATCATTCCCCTTGGCGAGCAGCGCCGTTCCGCGCGCCCAGTCGTTCGCCGCCAGGCAGGTGAAGCGGCCCACGGTCGCATTCGCGGCCGCGTCGTCGGGCTTCTGCTCCAGCGTCTTCGCCGCCGTGCGGACCGCCGCGCTCTCCCGCTGCAGGAAGGAGAGATCCTTCGCCACGCTCACGGTGCGGGAGATCAGGATCTCGTCCTTGGCCGCCCGCGCCGCCGTCTCCGCCTTCGACGTCACGGTCAGCGCCGGATCGTACTGACCCGAGGCGATGCCCTCTTCCATGACGGCGAGGTAAGCCTTCGCCAGCGCCGCCATGCCGTCCGCGCCGCGCATCTGGGGCGCGGCCTTGTTCAGCGCCGCGACTTTCGTGGAGACCGGCTCGAGTTCGAACGACAGCGCCATCGCGTCGACGGCCTTCATCGCGACGTCGAGGTCGCCGACCTGCGCCGCGAGGTCCCGCGCGTCCCGGAGCAGGACGTAGCGCGCGCCGTCGTCGTTGGTGACGCTCGACCCCTGCTCGAGGAGCTTGCGCGCCAGGGACTGGACGTCGGCCGGCGCCTTCCGGGCGTAGTCGTCCTTGAACAGGGTCCGGATCTGCTTCTCGGAGTCCTTCTGGACCGTCGCGTTCGGCAGCGCCGCGCGGCGGGCCGCCGGAGCGGGGGCGGCCGGCAGCGGCCGCGGGCCCGGGGCAACCCCCGGAGCCGGCGCGGGATTGGGCACCGGAGCCGCGGGAATGGGAGTCGGCGCCGGATTCACGCCCTTGGCGTTCTGGATCGCCAGGCGCGACTCGTTGACGAGCTTCTGGAACTGCTGGACCAGCTTGACCTGCTCGACCGCCTTCGCCTTGAGCTCGTCGCTTCCGATCTCCTGCACCGCCGCGTATTTCGAGCGGGCTTCGTCCGCCTTGAACCCGGCGTCCGTCAGCGCTTCCACCGAGTTGCGGGCCTTCCCGTCCTCGTAGGCCGCGCGTGCCTGTTCGAACAGCTTGTCGGCCTGGCGGAAGGCCTCCTCCACCGCGCTCGGCGTCCTGGGCTCCGGCGTCACGGGGGCCGGCGCCGGGGTCGGAGCCGGCGTGACCGGCGCCGGAGCCGGCTCCGCCGTCTCCTTGGGTGCTTCGCGCTTCGGCTCCGGCGTCACCGTCCGCGTCACCGCGACCGTCTTCTCCTCCTTCTTCGGAGGCTCCGTCTTCCCGCTCAGCGCGATCGCCACGATCGCGATCAGCGCCACGGCCGCCGCCGCGCCCGCCGCGATCCATTTCAGCGGCAGCTTCGACGCTGCGGGGGCCGGGGCCGGCACCTTCCTCGCCGTCGCCGGCGCCTTCGGCCCGCTCTTTCCCTCCTCCACCGCCCTTTCCAGGTCCCTCACCAGGGCCGCCGCCGTGTCGTACCTCGCCGCCGGGTTCTTCGCCAGCAGCCGCCTCACGATCTCCTGCACCGTCTTCGGCGCCTGCGGCGCCAGCTTGTACAGCGCCGGCGGCGCCTCGTTCACATGCTTCAGCAGGATCGCCGTCGCCGACGGCGCCTGGAAGGGCGGACGCCCCGCGTATCCCTCGAACAGGATGACGCCCAGCGAGTACAGGTCTGACCGCCCGTCCACCTTCTTCCCCTGCGCGTGCTCCGGCGACACATAGTGGGGCGTCCCCACGAACATCCCGCTCTGCGTCAGCTTCTGCGTTCCTTCCGTCTCGATCGCCAGCCCGAAGTCCGAGATCTTCGCCGTCCCGTCCTTCGCCATCAGAATGTTCGACGGCTTGATGTCCCGATGCACCAGGCCCGCCTCATGCACCCGCTCCAGGCCTCGCGCGACATCGCGCACCGCGGCCAGGAACTTCAGCGGCTCCTGCTTCTTCGACTTCATCACGCTCTCGAGCGTCGGCCCGTCGACATGCTCCATCACCAGGTAGAGGAGCCCGTCTTCCTTGCCGAAGTCGAACACCTGCACCACGTTGGGGTGGTTCAGGGACGCCAGGACCTTCGCTTCGCGGTCGAAGCGGGCGGCGAACTCCTCGGAAGTGGCGAGCTGGGAGTTGAGGAGCTTGAGGGCGACGAGGCGGTTGAGGCTCTGCTGGCGGGCCTTGTAGACCACGCCCATCCCGCCCTGTCCCAGCACCTCGAGGACTTCGAAGCCCTTGAACGAAGCCCCGGGCTTGAGCGGGGGCCGGACGGTGTCGATCGGAATCTTGGCGTTGTCCGTCCGGAGATTCGGCTCCGTGGCGCCGGGATCGGTGGCCATCAGCCCCGCCAGGCACTGGGGACAGATGCCGGAGAATTCGCCTTCCACCTGTTCAGGGGGGAAGGAATTACCGCAGCGGGGACAACGCGGGGTTTCCGGAGTCATGAACCCTCCCGTTCATTCTACTCAGGGTGAGCGGAATCGGCGGGGAGGAGTTTCAGAATATATTCACGAAAAGGCGGCCATCAGCTCCCGCAGCTCCTCGCGGGCGTCGTCCTCGCTCTCCGTGTAGGAGCGGATGACCTCGAGGATGGCCTCCTTGTAGCGG
>JACQFK010000230.1 GCA_016200125.1 Planctomycetota bacterium | reverse complement strand
CGCCCAGGGGTGCTGGTAGCCCCGCAGCGCCTCCGTCGAAACCGGATCGTCCTGCAGCAGCGCAATCGCAAACACCAGGCTCATCATGCAAGCCGCATTCTAGCGGTCCCTCCCGCGGCTTGCAAGACGAGCGCTCACGTTACCCCACGTTACGTAAAGTAACGCGGCCAAAATCCCCCCTTCAATTCCTCGCCAATTTCGCAGGTTTTTCGTGGCACGCGGATTGCGACTTCGTCCGCGGCTCTTTGAAAAATTCGGCAGGCACGCCGGTAGCTCAACTGGACAGAGCTCCCGCCTCACGAACGGGAAGGTGTGGGTTCAAACCCCACCCGGGGTTTCCTGCCTTGCGTCCGGCTCGAAGCTCTGCTACGGTAATGCCACGTGAGGCGGGACTGAGCTATCGCACCGGGCCGCTCCTTCGGGGGCGGCCCGTTCCGCTTTGAACATCTTCACTTACCCTTCCTTGGGACACTCTGCCTTGAAAGGAGAATCCATGCTGCACCGCATCTTCGACCGCGTGTTCGGCGCCGAAACGGCGCCCGGATCCGACGACGCGCCCGCCGACCGGCGCGCCGAGAACCTCGTCCTCTCCCTCCCCTCCATCCTCCGCGGCCCCGTCGAGGCGCGGATCCCCGGCGTCCTGACGACCGACCTCATCTTCCGCAAGCTTCTCGAATCGGCCCGGAAGTCGCTCAAGATCTTCTCCCCCTACGTGGACAACTCGTTCACCGGGATGGCCCAGAGTGCGAAGGTCCCCATCCAGGTCGTCACCACCCTCCGCGACGCCAAGATGAAGTCGAGCCCCGTGCTGGAGCGATTCGCCAGCACCCGGCCGCTCGCCGTCCGCTACCTCTGCGAGAAGCAGGGCCGGTCCCAGCTCTACCAGCTCCACGCGAAGATGATCCTCGCCGATGACTCCATGGCCTACCTCGGCAGCGCCAACTTCACCGACACCAGCCTCCACTACAACTTCGAGCTGGGGCTCTATGTCGAGGAGCCCGGCGTCCTCGCCCGGCTCCACGCCCTCTTCGACTACGTGTTCGACTACGCGGCCAAGCCGGCGGGACATGTCTGAGAAAGCTTGATGGGCCGCCTTCGCCCCTGGCCGTCGGCTTCGGCGGCCAGGGGGTGAAACCTCGCCCCTCAGCAAGGAGCATCCATGTGGGTCTACCTGTTGCAGAGCAACCGATACCCTGCTCAGAGGTACATCGGCCACACAGCCAACCTTCAAGGAGGACTTCTGAAGCACAATGGGGGTTGATGCACCGCCACTGCGCCCTACCGTCCCTGGCAGATACAGGTGGCGATACTCTTTGCTGAAGATCAGAGGGCCATCGAATTCGAGAGGTACCTCAAGTCAGGGAGCGGCAGGGCCTTTGCCAACAAACGACTGTGGCACTGATGTAGCTCATCCACGCGGGCCTGCCCGCCGAAGCCAAGCTTCAAAGGGCGAAGGCGGGTTCGAGCCCCGTCGCCTCCATCAATTCCTGTGGGCCACTCCGTGTCGCGAACGGAGTGGCCCACCAGTGGTGTTACACCACGCCAGGGGCAAGGCTCAGGCCTTGCCCCTTCGCGTTTCCGGACCTACAATCCACCGCCCATGCGCCTCTGGCGGTACTGCCTCGCCGGCTTCCTCTTCAACTGGCTCGGCTTCGTCTTCTGGTTCGTGATCCCGGTCCGAGCCGTCGGATTCCACGCGACCTCGACCCAGCTCGCGCTCCTCCAGACGACCTCGACCGTGTTCTACGTGGCCAATTGCCTGTTCATCGGGAGCCTCTCCGACCGCGTCTCCCGCGCGCTCCTGGCCCGGCTGGCCTGCGTCGGCGCTTTCGCGGCCTGCGCGCTGGCCGTCGCCGCGAAGTCGCTCGGGTCGCTCTACCTCGTGGTCCCCCTCCTGGGCATCGCGGGCAGCGTCTTCTGGCCCAGCGTCCAGGGAGCCCTCGGCGCCGAGGCCGGCCCCTCCAGGGTCGAGAAGGTCATCGGCTGGTTCAACGTGTCGTGGTCGACCGGCAAAGCCGCGGGCTTCGTCCTCGCGGGCTGGCTGGTCGCCACCTACGGAAGCAGCCCGGCCCTGTGGATCGCCGCCGCCGCGGCCCTGCCGATCCTGCTTCTCTACCCCGGCGACAAGGTCGTGCGCTGGGAGGGATCGCAGGAGTCCGCCGCGCCCGACCGTGCCGCCTTCCGCACGATCGGCTACGTCGCGAACTTCCTGGCCTTCGGCATCGGCGCCGTGTTCCAGAGCCAGTTCTTCAAGTACCTGGAAGCGACGCCCTTCGCCGATGACGAGCGGCGGAAGGTCTTCTTCGGGACCTTCCTGGGGACGATGTACGCGACCCAGACCGTCATGTTCGTGATCCTTCAGCGCGGCGCCGGATGGACCTACCGGCGGAGCCTGCTCTACGGGGCGCAGCTGCTCTGCGGCGCGGCCGCGAGCGGCGTCACGTTCCTCCACGGCCCCGCCGCCGTGCTGGGCGCCGCCGCCATGGTCGGAGTCGGCCTGGGCTTCGCCAACGCGTCGAGCATCTACTACAGCCTCCACGGGCCGGCGGACCATGGGAAGTACGCCGGCCTCCACGAGGCGGTGCTCGGCACGGGAACGGTGCTCGTCCCTCTGGCGGGAGGGCTGATGGCCGACCACTACGGAGATCTCCGGATGCCCTACTGGCTCGCGGGGGCGGCCACCCTGGCCGCGATCCTCGCGGAGGAGGCCGTTTACCGGAGCAGGCCCAGGAGCTGATCGAAGCGGTCGATGCGCCAGTCCGCGCCGTCGAGCTCGCCGGGCTTGAAGTAGCCGTAGGTCACCGCGACCACCGCCGCGCCGCCGTTGCGGGCCGTCTGGACGTCGGTGCCGCTGTCGCCGACCATGAGCGGCCGAGCCGCGGGGCCGATCGCGCGGCGGAAGCAGGCCGCGTCGGGCTTGCGCTCCGGGAACGAGTCCCCGCCGTAGACCGCCTCGAAATGCCGCGCGATCCCCAGCCCTTCCACCACGCGCTTCGACATCGCCTCGGGCTTGTTCGAGAGCACGATCTTGCGGACGGGGATCGCCGAGAGGGTCTCCGCCACCCCTGCATAGAGCGTCGTCCGGTCCAGGAGGTGCTCGGAGTACTCCTTCATGAACGCCTCCATCACGGGCTCGATGGGCGGCGTCGTGGTCCGCTCGATCAGCTTCCGCACGCCGCTGCCGATCGCCGACACGACCTTCTCGTGCGAGATCGGCTTGCGGCCCATGCGCTCCAGCGTCCGCCGGAGCGACGCCGAGATGTCGGGCGCGCTGTCGCAGAGCGTGCCGTCCAGGTCGAACACCACGAGGTCGTATTTCACCGGAGCCGCATCTTATCGGCTCCCGCGCAAATTCGCAATCGGGAGGGGCCCGGATCGTTTTCAATTGACTTGCCTCGCCGCCCCGCCGGATAATCCGGCCATCGCTAGGTGAGGTCCAGGCGACCGTGGAAAAAATCACGCTGTCCATCATGAAGGCGAACGTCGGCGGCTTCGTCGGCAACACCGACATGCACGAGGACGTCCTCGAAAAGGCCCGCGAGTCGCTCGCCAAGGCCTCCTCCAAGGGGCTCCTGCTCGACTCCTGGACCGCCCGCTGCGGCGACGACCTCGCCCTCCTGGTGACCCACGAGAAGGGCGTCGAGAACAAGGAGATCCACAGGCTCGCCTGGGATACCTTCACGGCCTGCGCGGAAGTCGCCGAGAAGCTCCACCTGTTCAGCCCCGCGCAGGACCTGCTTTCCGAGACCTTCAACGGCACCCTCCGCGGACTGGGTCCCGTGGTCGCGGAGATCGCCTTCCGGGAGCGGCCCAGCGAGACCCTCATCGTCTTCCTGGCCGACAAGTGCGAGCTGGGCGCCTGGAACCTGCCTCTCTACAAGATGTTCGCCGACCCCTTCAACACGGCCGGGCTCGTCATCGACCCCTCCATGCACGAGGGCTTCGCCTTCGAGATCCTCGACATCATCGAGAACAAGACCCTCACGCTGCAGTGCCCCGGCGACATCTACGACCTGATCATGTTCCTCGGCTCGCGCGGGCGCTTCGTCGTCAACAAGGTCATCCGGCGCGTCGACGGCATGGTCGCCGCGATCTCCTCCTGGCCGCGGCCGATCGCGATCGGCCACAGCGCGGGCACCGACGACCCGGTCCTCGTCGTGCGCTGCCAGAACGGCCTCCCGACCGTGGGCGAGGCGACCGAGGCCTTCGCCTTCCCCCACCTGGTGAGCGGCTGGATGCGCTCCACCTACCAGGGGCCCATGATGCCCGTCGCCTTCAAGGACGCCCGGTCGGTCCGCTACGACGGCCCGCCCCGCGTCACCGCCGCCGGCTTCCAGCTCGCCAACGGCGAGTTCGTCGGGCCCGTCGACCTCTTCGACGATCCCGCCTTCGACGACGTCCGCCGCAAGGCGATCTCCATCGTGGAGTACATGAGGCGCCACGGGCCCTTCGAGCCCCACCGCTTCCCGCACGACCAGATGGCCAACACGCCCTTCCCGCCGCTGCTGGCGCGCCTCGAGGACCGCATGGTCCGCAACGACGCCGACGGCAAGAAGAAGAAGAAGCAGACGGCCTCGGCGACCGAGGACGGGGAATAGATGGCGCGGGCGCTCCCGGCGCTCGCCGAGTCCCCTTCGGGCATCGACACCCTGGTCCGCATTGCCGTGTTCTCCGTCGACGCCTCCGAGCGCGACGCCGCCCGCCGCGCGATCCGCCGGGCCGCCGCCGGGCGCGGGATCCACACGGCGTCCATCCAGGGGCTCTACGAGGCCGTCGCCCAGGGACGCATCGCGGGCTTCACCGTCCCGGCCCACAACCTCCGCGGGCTCATCTACGATTCGGCCCGCGCGGCCTTCCGCGCCGCGAAGAAGCAGGAGGTCGGCGCCTTCATCTTCGAGATCTCCCGCGGCGAGATGGAGTACTGCCTCGTCCGCCCCGCGGAATACTCGGCCTGCGTGTTCGCGGCCGCCCTGCGCGAGAACTGGAGCGGTCCCGTCTTCATCCAGGGCGACCACTTCCAGTTTCCTGCCAAGCAGTACGCCGCCGACCCCGCCGCGGTCAGCGCGGACCTCACGGCCGCGACCCGCGAGGCCGTCGACGCCGGCTTCCTCAACATCGACATCGACCCCTCGACCCTGGTCGACCTCTCGAAGCCCTCGCTCAAGGAGCAGCAGCGCCACAACTACGAGCGCGCGGCCGAGCTCACGGAGTTCATCCGCTCCATCCAGCCGCCCGGCGTCGAGATCTCGGTCGGCGGCGAGATCGGCGAGGTGGGCAAGGAGAACTCGACCGTCGCGGAATTCGAGGCCTTCTTCGAGGGCTACCGCGAGCGCTGGTCCGGCAAGCCGATCTCGAAGCTGAGCGTGCAGACCGGCACGGCCCACGGCGGGATCGTCAACCCCGACGGCTCCCGCGCGAAGCCGGCCATCGACTTCAACGTCCTGCGCGACCTCAGCGCCGCCTGCCGCCGCCGCGGGATCGCCGGCACGGTCCAGCACGGCGCCTCCACCCTCCCCGAGGAGATGTTCCGGCAGTTCCCGATGCACGACGCGGTCGAGATCCATCTCGCCACCGAGCTCCAGCGGATCATCCTCGACCACCCGAAGATGCCGAAGGAGCTGCGCGCCAAGGCGGCGCGCTGGGTCGAGGAGACGCGGCCGCCGGAGTGGAAGGCGGGGCAGACGCCCGCGCAGAACTTCGAGAAGGCCGTGAAGCGGGCCTGGGGCCCCCTGAAGCGCGAGATGTGGGACATGGATCCCGACGCGCTCCAGGCGATCATGGACTCGCTCGAGGCGCGCTTCAGCCGGACCTTCGCGCTGCTGGGCGTGAAGGGCACGCGCAAGATCGTCGACCAGTACGTCAAGCCGGTTCCGGTGATGGCGGCTCAACCCGCGGGGCTCTGACATGGGCATTCCGGTCACGCTTCATCGCCACATGACCGAGCAGCAGAACCTCCATCCCGCGGCCTCGGGGCAGTTCTCCTCGCTGCTCTGGGAGTTCGTCGTCGCCGTGAAGATGATCGCCCGCGAGGTGCGCCGCGCCGGCCTCATCGACATCCTGGGCGCCGCCGGCCACGAGAACGTCCACGGCGAGAAGGTGCAGAAGCTCGACGACTACGCGCAGGACCGGCTCGAGGTCGGCATGGGCCGCTCCGGCCTCCTCTGCTGCATGGCGAGCGAGGAGCGGCCCGAGATCATCCCGATCCCGCGCGAGCATCCGCGCGGCAAGTACGTGTTCCTCTTCGACCCGCTCGACGGGTCGTCGAACATCGACGTCAACATCTCGATCGGCACGATCTTCTCCATCCACCGGCGGGTCACGCCGAAGGACGACGGCCGCCTCGAGGACTGCCTCCAGCCGGGCTACAAGCAGATCTCCGCCGGCTACGTGCTCTATGGCTCGAGCGTCATGCTCGTCTACACCACCGGCAAGGGCGTCCACGGCTTCACGCTCGACCCGACGGTCGGCGAGTTCCTGCTCTCCCACCCGAACCTCACGATGCCGAAGCGGGGAAAGAGCTACTCGATCAACGAAGGCAATGCGGCCTCCTGGGATTCCGGCACCGAGAAGTACGTCGCCTGGCTCAAGGAGAAGGACGTCGAGACCAACCGGCCTTACTCGGCGCGCTACGTCGGCACGCTGGTGGCGGACTTCCACCGCACGCTGATCAACGGCGGCATCTTCATGTATCCCGCGTCGCCCAAGCCGAAGCTGCGCCTGCTCTACGAGGCGGCGCCGCTCGCGATGGTCGCCGAGCAGGCCGGCGGGCAGGCGACCACGGGCAAGGAGCGCATCCTGGACATCGTCCCCTCCGAACTGCACCAGAAGGTCCCCTTCGTCGTGGGCAGCGCGGAGGACGTCGCCCGCTACCAGGACTTCTTCCTGGGCGGAGAGGGACCCCAGAAAGTGAAGGGCAGATGATCATCTCCGATGACCCCGAGGCCATCCGCCGCGTCCTCATCGGCTCGAAGACGATCGCCGTCGTCGGCTGCTCCAACAAGCCCGACCGCGACAGCTACCAGATTGCCGCGTCGCTCATCGACCGCGGCTTCGACGTGATCCCGGTCAACCCCGGCGCGACCGAGATCCTCGGCCGCAAGTGCTACCCCGACGTCAAGTCGATCCCCAAGAAGGTCGACATCGTCGACGTCTTCCGCGCCCCCGAGCACATCCCGCCGATCGCCGACGACGCGATCGCCGCGAAGGCGGAGTGCCTCTGGCTGCAGAGCGGGATCGTGCACGACGAGGCGGCGAAGAAGGCGAGCGACGCGGGCCTTTACGTGGTCCAGGACCGCTGCATCGCGACGCTGCTGCGGACCCTCGTCCGCCGCTGATCCAACGTCGTTGGAATGGTGGCACTTGGAACTGCCACCATTCCAACGACGTTGGAACTCGTTACGCGACCGTGACGTCCTTGCAGAGGTAGACGTCCTGGATCGCGTTGAGCAGCTGGGCGCCCTCCTTCATGGGGCGCTGGAAGGCCTTGCGGCCCGAGATGAGGCCCATGCCGCCGGCGCGCTTGTTGACCACTGCGGTCATCGTCGCCTCGGCAAAGTCGTTCTTGCCCGAGGCGCCGCCGCTGTTGATCAGCCCCGCGCGGCCCATGTAGCAGTTGGCCACCTGGTAGCGGCAGAGGTCGATCGGGTGGTCGCTTGAGAGCTCCGTGTAGATGCGCTCGTCGAGCTTGCCGTAGCTGGAGCCGCCCGTGTTGAGCGCCTTGAAGCCGGCGTTGTTCTCCGGCAGCTTCTGCTTGATGATGTCCGCCTGGATCGTGACGCCCAGGTGGTTGGCGACCTCGACGATCTGGCGGCCGCTCTCCTCGGAGCCGAAATAGATGGTGGCGCCCACGGCGGCGGCGCCCATGTCGGCGGCCTCCTTCACGGTGCCGAACATGATCTGGTCGAACTTGTTGGGATAGGTGAGCAGCTCGTTGTGGTTGATCTTCACGAGAAGCGGGATCTTGTGGGCGTACTTGCGGGCGACGATGCCGAGCACGCCGTAGGTCGACGCGACGGCGTTGCAGCCGCCCTCGATGGCCAGCTTGACGATGTTCTCCGCGTCGAAGTACTCGGGATTCTTGGCGAAGCTCGCGCCCGCGGCATGCTCGATGCCCTGGTCGACGGGGAGGATCGAGAGGTATCCGGTGCCGGCCAGGCGGCCCGTGCCGAAGAGGCGCTGCAGGTTGACGAGGACGCGGTTGTTGCGGTCGCTGATCGAGAAGATGCGGTCGACCCAGTCGCCGGCGGGGACGTGGATCTTGTCCTTGGGGATCTTGGGGTTCTTGAAGCCGAGGAAGTAGTCGGCCTTGTCCCCGAGGTTCTTCGTGATGGCGTCGATCATGGCGTCTCCCTTTGAACCCGCAGACTTTAGGAAATGCTAACCGATTTAGCAACTGCTTTCATCCGGATCCGCTAGACTTCCTGTGGAGGCGACCATGCAATCGTGGTGGCGGGCGGCGATCCTGACCAGCGTCGTCGTCGCCGCGGTCAGCGCCGTCGCCGTCCCCGGACTCCTTTCGAGCCAGCGCGCCTCGAACGAACGCAACGCGTCGACCCTGCTCAAGACGCTCAGCTCCGCCGAGGCCGATTTCCGCGCCAACGACCGCGATCGGAACGGCGTCAACGACTTCTGGACCGGCGACGTCTCGGGACTCTACTCGCTCAAGGTCGAGGGCCGCGAGATCCAGCTGATCGAGCGCTCCATCGCCGAAGCCGACACCTGTCCCCTCCGCGGCCTCTGCTGGCCCCGCCGCCCGCGCGCGGGCTACTCCTATCAGGCCCTCGAGGCCGACGACAGCGCGGGGGGCGAGACGTACTTCCAGAACACCGGCGGCAGTCGTCCGATGGGCGACGTCCACCACCTCTCGAAGTTCGGCTTCGGCGCCTACCCGGCTTCCGACCGGGACGGGAAGTACTCGTTCATCGTCAACGAGAACAACACCATCTACAGATATACGGACGTGGGCCACATCACCCGCTGGCCGGACGACAAGCTGCTGATGCGGATCAGCAATTTGTGAGACTGACTCCGCGCCCCGTGCGGGCGCCCGGTCGCTTCGGCGGGACGCCCCCGCTGCAGGGGGAGGTGGATCCCGAGCCGGCGCGGTTGATTCAGGCGCTACCCTGGTCTGGTATGGAAGAAGGTCGCAGCGCCCTTCCACGCTGAGCCAGAATCGGCTTGCCCTACGTCATGTTCGCTCTGCCCCTCGCGGGGGGCGGCTGGTGGCACCTGACCGTGTGGCGCGCCCACATCATGGCGGAGAACGAGCGGCACGCGGCGTCGATGCTCAAGACGCTCAGCAGCGCCGAGGCGGACTACCGCGCGAACGAGCGGGACGGCAATGGGATCAACGACTTCTGGACTGCCGACGTGGCCGGGCTGTTCCGATACAGGCTGATCGACAAGGCGGTGGCGGACGCCGACGCCCAGCCCCTCCACCCGCTGGTCCCGAAGCCGGTCGCCTCTCACGGCTACTCCTTCGTCGCCCTGCTCGTGGACGAGGGCGAGGCGCCGCCCGAGGAACTCCGGCAGGACACGGACAAGAAGTCCGGGAAGGTCCATCATCTCCGGAAGTTCGCCTTCTGCGCCTATCCGGTGGAGTACGGCGTCACGGGCCGCGGGTCGTACATCATCAACCGGAACAACACGATCTTCAGGTCGAAGCGGTACGGCGCGGTGATGGACCCCTGGCCCAGCGACGAGGACATGCGCCACGAGTGGGCGCTCGGCGACCGAGCCCCTACTTCGGCATCACGTTCCAGCTGCGGTGGAGGTGGATCGCCAGCCAGCGGCCGTCGACGTGGCGGAAGACGTGCGTGACCGCCGCGACGGCGTGCATCCCGCCCGCCGAGGTGCGGACCTGGTAGGTGGCGTTCGCCAGGTCGCCGGAGACCGTGACCTTCATCCCCTCGATGGACGACTCCCAGGCCTCGCCCGGCTGGTGCTGCGCGAGGATGGCGCCGAAGTGGTCGAGCACCGCCTGGCGGCCGTTCAGCATGACGCTCTTCGTCGCGTCGTAGCAGGTCGAATCCGCGGTCATGAACTGCCCGACCTTGGACAGGTCGCGCTGCTGGAAGGCCTGGTACATCCCCATGATCGCTTCCGTGACGTGCTGCTCCGCGTGAGCCGGCGTCTGCTTCGCCGGCTCCGCCCCGCCGGAGCAGGCGGCCAGGAAAGCGACCAGGATCGACGGCGCGAGCATTCTCATGGGGGCTCCTAGTACTGTACGACCGAGTAGAAATCCCGGCCCTTGAGCTTCTTCAGGCCGTTCAGGAAGGTCAGCTCGATCAGGCAGGTGCTGCCCGCCACGACGCCGCCGACCTTCTCCACCAGCTTGCAGGCGCCGACCAGCGTCCCGCCCGTCGCGAGCACGTCGTCGACCACCAGCACCCGCTGGCCCTTCTTCACGGCGTCCTTGTGGATCTCGATCGTGTCCTTGCCGTACTCCAGGTCGTATTTCTGGCTCACCGTCTTCCAGGGGAGCTTGTCCCGCTTCCGAATCGGGATGAGCCCGACCTCGAGCCGCGCCGCCACCGCCGCGCCGAAGAGGAAGCCGCGCGACTCGATGGCCGCCACCAGCTCGGTGCCCCGCTTGCGGCCGTAGGCCTCGAGCGCCCCCACGATCCGCGTGAACGTGGTCGCGTCCTTCAGGACCGGCGTGATGTCCTTGAACATGATCCCCTTCTTGGGGAAGTTCGGCACGTTCCGCACCAGCGACTTCACCTTGTTGGCCAGGTCGGTCATAGGATTGACCCATTGATAAAATGAGATATTGAGAACCAGTCCCCGAAAGACCCTCCACGAGAACCTGGCCCCCTCCGGCCGCAGGTGTTTGCGCCAAGTCTCTACGCGTCCCGGCAGATCATCGGGATTGTGGAGGGTCTCCCGCCGACTGTCTTCAAATATCCAATTCCTCTCAATAACTCAATCCCTACTCGTCCTCATGGTTTGAAGCCAGTCTTCTGTTCAGCTTGCGCAGCGCGATCTTCTCGATCTGCCGCACCCGCTCCCGCGTGATCCGGAGCTTCTTGCCGATGTCGCCCAGCGTCATCGGCTGGCTGTCGTAGAGCCCGTAGCGCAGGCGCAGCACCGCCGCCTCGCGCTCGTTGATCGACTTGAGCAGCAGGTCGATCCGCTCGGTGTCCATCTGCGAGAATACCGTGGTCTCGGGCAGCGAGCTTTCCTTGGCGTCGGCCACCTCGTTCGTCGGCCACATCACGTCCAGGCTCAGCGGCCGCGAGAAGTTGTCCGACGCGTTGATCGCCCGCTTGAGGATCTCCAGGCTCTCGGTCCCCAGGTCCATCGCCTCGGCGATCTCCTGCATGTCCGGCTTCCGGCCGTGCTTCTGGGTGAACTCGTTGGCCACCGTCTTCCACTTCGCGATGATCTCGACCATGTAGGACGGCACGCGCACGGTCTTGGCGGTGTTCACCAGCGCCCGGCGGATCGCCTGCCGGATCCACCAGGTGGCGTAGGTCGAGAAGCGGCACTTCCGCGCGGGGTCGAAGCGCTGGACGGCCCGGAGCAGCCCCAGGTTGCCCTCCTCGATGAGGTCGAGGAAGGACAGCCCCTTGTTCAGATAATTCTTGGCGACGCTGACCACGAGCCGGAGGTTCGCCTTGATGAACTGCTCCCGGGCGTCCCGCGCGTCCTGGGCCTCAGCGGCCACCCGGGAGTTCATTTTCTTCATGCGCCGGGCGAGCTGCTGCTCCTGCAGGGCGCTGAGCAGCGCGACATGCTGGATCTCCTTGAGGTATTGCTCGACCCCGGATTCCTGCCGGATGAGGGGCATCGCGGACATGCGGGAGCCATCTTAACCCCGGGGGCGAGCGGCCGTCAATTCAGAGTAGAGCGCGTCGTAGGCGGCCACGACGCGCGCGACGGCGAACTCCTTCTCGGCCCGCTCCCGTCCCGCCGCGCCCATCGCCAGGCGCCGCGCCGGATCGGCGGCCAGATCCCGCAGCGCGGCCCGCAGCGCGTCGACGTCCTCGGGCGGATGGAGAAGGCCCGTGACGCCGTCGACGACGACCTCGGGCGTGCCGCCCGTCCTCGCCGCCACGACGGGCTTCCCCGCCGCCATCGCCTCGAGCGCCGCGTTGGGGCAGCCCTCGCCGAAGCGCGACGGCAGCGCGACGATGTCGCTCGCCGCGAGGATCTCCGGGATGTCGCGCCGCGGGCCCGCGAGGATCGCACCCCGGTTCTCGAGGCGGCGTCGCATCGGCCCGTCGCCCACGAAGAGCAGCCGGTAGCCGGCCGCCGCGCGGATCAGGTCCTCGTGGCCCTTGCGCTCCACGAGCCGCGCCACGCAGGTGATCAGGACCTCCTGGGGTCCTATCCCGAACTGCGCCCGGACCGCGGCGCCGGAGGCGGGAACCGCCGGCGCGACCCCGCTCCGGATCACCCGGATCTTCGCCGTATCGAAGCCGAGCCTTGCATACAGCGTGCGGTAGTACTCCGAGTTCGACACCAGGGCGGCGGCGCGGCCGAAGGTCGCCCGCTCCAGCGAGAGCTTGAGCGACGGGCCCGTCTCGTAGTCGTCGGACAGCGAGCCCTGCAGCCCCGAGACCACGATCCCCCGCCCGAGGCGGCGGCAGAAGATGTTCTCCGTGAAGAGGAAGGACTGGACGATGTCCGGCTTCCGCTCCTCGAGGACGCGCCGCAGGGCGAGGTAGGTCCCCGGCCTCCACTTGTGGACGCGGCCGATCTCGACGAGATCCACGTCGCCCAAGGCGTCCGCCAGCGCCCCGCGGTCCTGGAGCGTGACGACGAAGGGCTCGAAGCGGGAGCGGTCGAGGCCGCGGGCCAGGCGGACGAGCTCGGCCTCCGCGCCGCCGATGTTGAGGCGGCCGATGACAAAGGCGACTCGGATCACGCGGGAACGGGCGCCAGGTACGTAAGGAGTCGGCTGATCTCGTCCCTCATCTTCCGGCGGTCGACGATCATGTCGATGAACCCGTGCTGCAGGAGGAACTCCGAGGTCTGGAAGCCCTTGGGGAGCTCCTGCTTGATCGTCTGCTCGATGACGCGCGGCCCCGCGAAGCCGATGAGGGCCTTGGGCTCGGCGAGGATGACGTCGCCCAGCGCGGCGAAGCTGGCCATGACGCCGCCCATGGTCGGATTCGTCAGGATGGAGATGAAAAGCCCGCCCGCCTCGCTGTGGCGCGCGATCGCCGCCGAGGTCTTCGCCATCTGCATCAGCGACAGGCAGCCTTCGAACATGCGCGCGCCGCCGCCCGAGCCGGAGACGAACACCACCGGCAGCTTCTTCTCGGTGCCGAGCTCGAAGGCGCGGGTCACCTTCTCGCCCACGACGGAGCCCATGCTGCCCATCATGAAGCGCGAGTCGGTCATGCCCACCACCGCGTCGCGGCCGGCGATCTTCCCGGTCCCCACGACGCAGGCGTCCTTCTGGCCGGTCTCCTTCTCCGCCGCCGCGAGCTTCTTCTTGTAGGAAACCTCGCCCTCGAACTTGAGGGCGTCCACCGACGCGAGGTCGGTCCAGAGCTCCTGGAAGGTCCCGGCGTCGACCATGAGGTCGAGCCGCTCCGAGGGCGTGATCGTGAAGTGGTACTGGCACTCGGTGCAGACCTTCTTGCGGTCCTCGACCTCCTTCTTGAAGATCATCCCCTTGCAGTCGGGGCACTTCATCCAGAGGTCGCCCGGGATCTCCTTCTTGCGGGAGATGAACTTCTTGATCTTCTCAAACGCCATACGCCCTCCCGGCTTTCTCCCTCAGCGCCCGCACGGCGGCGGGCACGTCGGGCGAGTGGAACACGGAGGTCCCGGCGACGAGCACGTTCGCGCCGGCCGCGGCGGCCTTCTCCACGTTGCCCAGGTCCACGCCGCCGTCCACCTCGATATCGACCGTCGCGGACATCTTCCGCAGCCGCGCGACCTTGGGGACCACCGCCTCGATGAATTTCTGGCCGCCGAAGCCCGGCCACACCGTCATCGCCAGGACCATGTCGACCCGGTCGATGAACTCGATCACCTCGGCCTCGGTGTCCGGGTTGATCGCGACGGCCACCTTCTTCCCCTTGGCCCGGATGCGCTCGATGGTATCGTCGAGGCGGCGCCGGTCGTAGTAGTCCTTGCAGACGAGCTGGATGGCCCAGCCGCGCTCCTTGTACTTGCGGGCGTAGTCGGCGGCCACCGCCTCCGCGTGGAAGGTGATCGAGTCGGCCCCGGCGTCGGCGAACTGTTCGACGTACTTCTCGGGCTGCATGATCATGAGGTGCAGGTCGAGCGGCAGCTTCGTCACCTTGCGGATCGAGGCGACCGCGTCGGTGCCGTAGGCGAGGTTGGGGACGAAGTGGGCGTCCATGACGTCGATGTGGAGCATGTCGGCGCCGCCGGCCTCGACCTTCTGGATCTCGTCCTTGAGGCGCGACGCGTCGGCGGCGAGAAGGGAGGGAGCTATCTTGATGGCTTTCATCGACTTACATCATAGCGCCCGCCACCACAAATCAACTTCTTTGGTTTATGGCTTGGACGTCAGCGCCGCGATTCCCGG
This sequence comes from Planctomycetota bacterium, assembly GCA_016200125.1. The sequence continues at coordinate 320 of JACQFK010000230.1, read as the reverse complement.
AAGCTCTTTCCCCTCGAGGAACTCCAGGGAGGCGCCGCCGCCCGTCGAGACGTGGGACATCCTGTCCGCGACGCCGAACTTCTCGACCGCCGCGGCCGTGTCGCCGCCTCCGACGATCGTCGTGCAGCCCTTCAGGCCCGCCAGGTACTCGGCGATTTCCCGGGTACCGCGGGAGAAGGGCCCCATCTCGAACACGCCGACGGGCCCGTTCCAGAGCACGGTCTTCGCGTTCTTGAGCTGGGACTTGAAGAGATCGATCGTCTTCGGCCCGATGTCAAGCCCCATCCAGCCCTCGGGCACGTCGTCGGCGATCCGGGTGT